>JAIXRX010000194.1 GCA_027485005.1 Alphaproteobacteria bacterium | reverse complement strand
GCGGCATCTTTACTTTCGCGCAGATATTTGTCGAAATATTTCTCTGCGCCTGCAATGCCGTGATTATCAATATCCACATAGCCCAGCACATGCGCGAATAAATTGCCTTGCGTGTAAACGCGGCGCTCATCCGCTTGCAGCGCCAAACCCGGAATCCCAAGGTTCATCACCGCTTGTTGCTGCTCTGGCGTGAGATGGCGTTTAATATATAAAAAGCGCCCGCCTTTTTGCATGCGCTGCATCAATTTTTCTGCATTCAATTCAGGGAAAATTTGTTTGAGCTGTTCGAGCGCTAATTTAATGTCGGTATTTCCCATCACCTTCGCATCGGCATATAGGGACTGGGTTTCAATCGCGCTGGCTAGCATCATGCCATTGCGGTCCACAATATTACCACGTTTCGGGCGCGCCGCGAGCTCAGAATCCGTGACTTCTTGGCCCGTGCCATCATCTTCTAAAATTGCCTGAGTGCTTTCGTCTTTATTGCTTGAAGGAACGCTGGCAGCGCCTTGCCACTCACCACGAAACACCGAAACATCCACCAAACGCACCGCAATCGCCACATAGCAAATGGCAAAAATAGCCATAATAAATAGCAGACGTGCTTGGCTTTGATCGAGGGCTTTCCGACTGCTACTGGCGCTTGCCACCGTCGGGTGGGCGCCGTGTTGTTTTTTTTGGTTTTGCGGGCGCTTTTTAGAGTTCACAATCGATCAGACGTTACCGGTTGGGGTGAGAAACCACCACTGCTGACACCTGCATCACACCAGTGTTATTTTCAGCAGCAGCCAACTGAATCGTCGGCTCTTCCATTTGCGGCAGGCTTGCCACTTCAGTCACTTGTTGTGCCATCACCGGAGCGGATGGTAGATATTTTTTCTGCAATTCTGCCAAGCGATCTGGACGCGCAAGGTACGCCCACTCTGCCGACATGACCTGCACCGATTTACGCTTTGCTACCAATTGCTCTTCAATCGCTTGCGCTTCGTCGCGCATTTCTTGAACTTGATATTTCACTTGATACAATCCAACCGCCAGCGTCGCCAAAACCAATACGCCAATGCCGTGTTTTACAACTTTATGCATGGTACCCTCCTGCTGCTTCTTGATTGCGAACCGCCGCTCTCAGCATCGCTGAGCGAGCACGCGGATTTTGCGCCACCTCCTCTTCGGAAGGCTTATGACGCACCACGGATTTGGCAAAAAAAGTGGGAGTGCGGCCAGACCCATGGTTAGGTACATGGCGCGACACTCCCAAAAGTTCGCCAGAACGCGACTGTAAAAATTTCTTCACGAGGCGGTCTTCCAAAGAATGGAACGTCACCACCACTAAACGGCCATTGGGTTTGAGCAAATGCTCGGCGCTTTCCAGCGCACGTTCCAACTGGCCTAATTCGTCATTCACGGCAATGCGCAACGCTTGAAACGTACGCGTCGCTGAATCTTTTTCGCCTGCGCGCGCACCCATCACCTGATGCACCACATCCACTAATTGCTTGGTGGTATGAATAGGATTTTCGGCGCGCACTTCGACAATTTTTTTTGCGATACGACGCGACGCACGCTCTTCACCATAATAATATAAAATATCGGCCAGTTGCGCTTCCGTGTAGCTATTCACCATATCGGCAGCCGACAAACCTTCCTTGCTCATGCGCATATCCAGCGGGCCTTCTGCACGGAAAGAAAAACCGCGCTCCGCTTGGTCAAGCTGCATCGACGACACGCCGATATCCAGCACGACCGCGTCGATTTTATCAATACCCTGTGCGGCCAGAAGCTGCATCATGTCCCCGAAATTACCCGCAACAAAACAAAAACGCTGCGGAAAATGTTGTTGTAATTGCAATGCTATGTCGCGCACCGAAGGGTCGCGGTCAAGCGCAATCACACGGCAATTTGCTGATTCTAAAATCGCGCGGCTATACCCTCCCGCGCCAAAGGTTCCATCAAGGATCACATCACCGTCTTTCGGCGCGAGGGTTTGCAGCACCTCGCTAATAAGCACGGGCTGATGCATAGCCATATCCCATCAAATCGATATTGTCGTTTGACACATTTTTAGGGGTCCACGCCACGCCGAGCGCCGCTGCCGAGCCGCCGCGCAAATGCGCGCGCACCCAAGCAGGATGCTTGCGCGCCTCCCCTGGCATACGCCATCCGCATTTATAGGTCAGTAACATGGCTGGTTGTGCCGACATTTTTATTCTCCCCATTTTTTTCTTTTTTATTTTGTTTTTTGTATGCGTTATTTTTTGTTATTTATTTACCCACAACACCTGCGCTGTCCCCACGCAAACGCGTGCGGCTGCTGAGTGCTTTTTGACGCGCTTGAGAGGCGTATTCCGCGAAGCTCTTTGGCTCCCAAATCTCAAACGTTTCCCCCTTGCCCACAAACATGGCGTTCTCGGTGAGCGACGCCACCGACAACAACAATTCCGGCAAAAGAATTCGACCCTCCCCATCAAAGGTGAGCTGCACCGAACCACCAAGAATGGTGGTTGCGAAGGCATCCCGTTCCTCTGAAAACGGATCCAGCTCTTCAATGCGCTGGCTAATTTTTGTCAGGCGCTCCATGCCGCACGCTTCAATGCAAGGATTCACAAAAGAAGCGTAAGCGATGATGCCCTGAAATGGCTGTGTGGCGAGCACAGCACGGAATGGCGCTGGAACGGAGACCCTCCCCTTCTTGTCAATTTTGTTTTGAAATGATGACAAAAACAGCGCCATACCAGCCTTTTTTTGATGGTTTTTATTCCCTGTTACACCCGCCTTAACTTGCCCCGAGCGCCGCGGTTCCCGCCGCTTTGCTCGAAATTCCATGCCGTTCCAAAGCTCTTGATTGGGCCCTTATGGGATAGCATGGGTTTTCTTGGGTATAAATGGGAATCTATGGATTTAACCCCCTTTGGTCAAGCAGAAAAAGCAAAAAAGATGAGACTGAGCGCACAACAGCGCCGTCCCATGCCAAAATGCCACGAGGGGAAAATGAAGAATCAAT
>JAIXRX010000148.1 GCA_027485005.1 Alphaproteobacteria bacterium | reverse complement strand
GGTCTTTCAAATGTGGTGAGTGGTTCCGATCGTTTCAATACATTGAATGGTTTAAAGAACTTATCAGAAAGCAAGGCGGGTATCAGTGCACGAGTGGAAAGTCCAAATATAGGGGCTAAGCTTTCTATTAACGTCGATGATCCACTAGATACCATTTCTTTCTCAGATTTTACGCAATCACCTGAAACTAACTTGGGCACTAACCCATTCACGATATCTGGTGCTAGTTCGCCTTACACGGTGACTGTGACGGACACGTCTCATGGACTTGCCACTGGTGATAAAGTGGTATTGACAGGTGGTGCTGCATTTAATGGTATGACGACGGCAGATTTGAATGGCACTGCTGTTATTACCGTGCTAACGCCCAATACTTACAGCTTTCAAGTGACAACGTCAGCCGTGGTTACCCCAGGTTCTGGCGGTGGTGCCAGCACCACACGTGCGCTAACCAACCAAGGTAGTTTGCTTGCAGAGTTTGGACTGGTTACATCTTTAAATGGCTCACCTTACTCTCCGCAATCGACGATTGCTGCCGGTCCCAAATATGATCCAACGGGGACAGCAGGTCAGAATATGGCCTCAGGCGATATTGCGGCACATTTTAATCGTCAGGTGCGGATTTATGATTCCTTGGGGAATGGACATGATATTACGCTTGCATTCTTAAAGATTGATACCAATGAGTGGGCGGTTGAAGTCTATGCATCAGATCCGGATGCGGTGAATACCACCCTCGCCAATGGCCAGGTTGCGGTAGGTACGATTGCCTTCAATGGTGATGGTTCTTTGCGTAGTCTGAATGGGTTAGATGGTGATATTCCCGTTACTTGGACGAACGGTGCCGCGGAGAGCGCGCTAAAAATTGATTGGGGAACGGCTGGACCGATTTTTGGTACCGCTAATACCGCTCAGTTTGGTTTGACCGACGGTCTAAGGCAGTTTGCTTCTACTAGTGATGTGAATTTTGTGAATCAAGACGGTGCACCCGCTGGCTTCCTTATCTCCGTGAGTGTGGATGAGGATGGCCAAGTGCTCGCTAACTTTAGTAATGGTGAAACGCAGGCGCTTTACAAGCTGCCGATTGCGGATTTCGCCTCACCCAATGGCTTGCGTCCATTGAGCGGTAACGTTTACGCTCAATCGCAAGATTCCGGAGAAACAAACTTACGCCAAGCTGGTCAGGGCGGTGTAGGTGCGATTCAATCTGGAGCCCTCGAGTCTTCAAACGTCGATTTGGCTCAAGAGTTAACTGATATGATCGTGGCACAACGCGCCTATCAGTCTAACACGAAATCCATTCAGACCGCTGATCAACTGCTTGAAGCACTGACGAATATCAGCCGATAATGCGGTTGTTCGTTCAGTTCTTTGAGGACTGTGTTATGCTTATCATTCCCTTGGCCCGTTGGGGGTTACTCCCACGGGCCCTTTTTTGTCTGTGTCATGAAACTGTCATGATTGAATGTTAAAATACCGCGCATGGATAAAAGGCAAATGGGTGGTTATAGTATTTTGATTGGCAATGCAGCCTTGCTTGCCAATGGGATGATTGCGTCTTTGGAGGGCAATAGCCCAGATGTTAAAAAAGCTGGTGTTGGCCGAATGACTTCAGCGTTGGGCTGGGGGCTTGGAGGGTTGGTTCTCTCACGATACGGCAACCAGCCAGTGCCTAGGCAGTTTGAGAAGCTTCAAGAAAAACTCGCGGCGCATTTAATCAAAGAAGGTGTGCCGCTGGATGCGGATGCTATTAAAAAAGCAGATCAATACGCGCAGCGAAGTTGGTTTCAGAAAGCAGAAGATTATTTATATAATTATCCGATTGAATGCACCAATGTGTATTACAGCTTTGCATCGCTTGGGATGATGGTGAGTGGTCTTATCCGTCGTCGCGGAACGCCCGCAGACGTGAAAGCGGGTAATGCTAATTTGATAACAGGCGGGATGATTCTAGCGGGAACATTAGCAAGTTTATTGATACCAGAAAAAAGCAAGGAACAAATTGCCGCGCAAGGCCAACAAGGGACACTTTGGGGGCATATGCAAGAGCGCCCGTTAAATTATGCGGTATGGGCATTTATTGCGAGCGACCTCTCCACTGGGGCGGAGGCATTAGGTGAGTTGGAGCGCGCCAAGCAATTGCCGCAAGGCGAGAAATTTAAACCTTGGGCCTATGCGATGGCGGGTTTCTCGGCATTTTCCATGCTTGCAGCGATTGCGGGAGATGTTCTCACGGGGTTCAGTTCTAAAAAAGTTAGCGGTAGTGATGATGAAATAGCAACGGCCAAAGCACATATTATCGAAACATTAGACAAATATTTAGGTCAGCAACCTGAACCACTAAGAACACAATTTGCTAAAGCAGCCTGTGACTATTTGGTGCATCAACCAGAATTGCGGATGACAAATGAAATGAGCGAGACGTTGCAACAAGCGCTTGCCCAGCATTGGAGCGACCAAAGTACCAACAAAGGTGTTTTTGCTAAACGCTATGCAGAAAATAAAAACGCCACGGGCAATCAAGCCGTGGCGTTTTAATCTTTAATATCACCTAAAACTATTTAAAGCTTTTGGTTAAACGCTCTGCCGCTTTCGTGGCGCGTTGTTGAATAGGTTCTGAAATTTCCGACGCGGTTTTGAACACCATATCAGACAAGCGCACAGATTCTTCATAGAGTTTTTCCATGGTTTGTTGAGCGGCTTTACTTTGTAACTCAATCAAATCGTTCACATTACGGCATTGCAACATTTCTTTCGAAAGCTCAACCTGACCAGTGAAAGTATCATTTGCCAATTGAGTCAGTTCTTCGGAAATCTTGCGAGCCATTTCTGCAAAGCTAGTGCTGCTCTCAGCCAACATCTGCATGCTTTCTGTGCTCATTGACATAGCTTCTGAAATCGAGCGGGAAGCGCTGTCCATATTTTTGCCGAAGTTAGAAGATTGGGGGGCACCAAAATTTGGCATTTGCTTCTGCCAGTCGCCAAAGTTAGCGGTACCAAAACCTTGCTTACCCTGATCAAAGAATTTTTGCATAAACTCGCTGCTGTTTTTCAACCAATCTTGCTGTCCTGCTCCACCCAATGATGTGAACGGTGAGCTAATTCCAGCGAATGGGTTGCTCGCAGAGGAGGTAGAAGAAGCAGTAGAATTCGCTGCTGCAGGCTTTTTAGTGAAACGAGATGCGGCCGCAGAGTTTGCTTTGGCAGCAGGTTTGCGAGCGGTTGTTTTGCGTGCGGTAGCCATGGCTGTTATTCCTTACAAAAAGACAAATGAGATAAACTGAATTATTGCACTGCAACATAAGTCTGTCATGGCAGGTTGTCAAGATGATGAGTCAATTTGAGGGCAGTTCTTCTAAATAAATCTTTTTGTCCAACATCTTTGAACTGTTGCAGACACAAAAATACTTCATTTTAATATAATAAAAATCCTGTAAAATGAAGGTTGTAGGGTGGGTTGCAATCCTTAACAAACTCTGTTAAGCATTTATGCAACAAATACAAATAATAAAAAATATTTTGGGGGAATTATGGGGCATCCACTATTTAATCGCACCTTTCGTGCGCTGCGAGCCATTTCACTTTTTTCTGCAGTTTTTTTGCTGAGCACTGCCGTGGCTCCGCTGGACGCATCTGCTGCAAATAACAGACGCTCTGGTCATGATGGTATTTATGCTTCCAAGCCCTCGGTTTATTCTAAGCAAGCCGAGCTTGTGATTGATATGGACAAGGGTGAAGTGGTGCATGCAAAAAATGCCTCTGACCTTCGTCATCCTGCCTCACTCACCAAAATGATGACGTTATATATGTTGTTTGAGGCATTAGAAAATAACGAGCTTAAGCTTAGCTCGCGTATTTCTTTCTCTGAACATGCGGCGAGCATGCCGCAAACGAATCTGTTAAGCGATGCGGGGGATACGATTGATGTGGATAGTGCGATTAAGGCACTGGTGGTTCGTTCGGCAAATGACGTTGCTGCAGCTGTTGCTGAGAAACTTGGAGGTACGGAGAGCAATTTTGCGCGTATGATGACCTCGAAAGCTTTGAAGTTGGGCATGAGCAAAACTGAGTTTTACAATGCCTCTGGTTTGCCGGATGCGCGTCAGGTAACCACTGCGCGCGATCTTGCGCTGCTTGGTATCGCCCTCAAAAAGCATTTTCCGCAATATTATCCTTATTTTAAAACCAAAGAATTTACCTATAATGGCCGCACATACAAAACACACAACCGCGTGATGTTGAACTATAGCGGGGCAGAGGGCATAAAAACCGGTTATATTCGCGCTTCTGGGTTTAATTTAGTGACATCAGCTAAACGTGGTGGTCGTCAATTGATGGCGGTGGTCATGGGCGGTGACTCTGGTCGTGCGCGGGATGCTCGAATGATGCAGTTGCTTGACCAAGCCTATCAACAAGTGGCTGGCTTGCCACCCGTGGCGCGCAATGTGGCGGTTGCTTCGGTGGCACCAAAAGCTAGCAAAGGCCGTGTGAGCAAGACATTTGCCGCTGGTAAGCTAAAAACAAAGAAACTGGCAAAAACAGGCAAAACCATAAAGCGTAAAGTGGCTAGCAAGAAAATTCGTTCAAAATACCGCTTGGGAAACGCCGGTAAGAGCGCGCTAAGCCCCACGGGACGTGTCATTGCTAGTTTGTAAGGCATTACCCCTTCAGTAGGCTTGACATTTTAGGGTATTGGCCAGAAACTCTCGCGTTCTTAAGAACTTTTGCGTGAAAGCCGACGAGCATGTCTGCACTCGATGCCATTTTACCTGTTTATCGTCGTAGTGATGTGCTGATTGTGCGCGGCGATGGTGCGTATTTATACGATGACTCAGGCAAAGCGTATTTAGATTTTGCAGCAGGCATTGCTGTGAATGCGCTGGGGCATAATCATCCTGCTACACAAGCGGCATTGTTGGGACAAGCATCACAACTCTGGCACTGTGCCAATATGTATCGTAACGCCCCGTTAGAAGCGCTCGCGGAACATATTGTCGCTGCATCGGGTTTTGCGAAAGGCGTATTTTTCTGTAGCTCAGGTGCAGAAGCGAATGAGGCCGCCATTAAATTTATTCGTCGTATTATGAAACTACGAGGTACACCCGAACGCTACCGGATTATTACCATTAAAGGTGGTTTTCATGGCCGCACCATGGCCTGTATTTCGGCAAGCGGCGAATTGCGAGCAGTGGACGGATATGCTCCGTTATTAGATGGATTCGACCATGCCCCCTTTGGTGACTTTGAGGCCCTTGAAGCGCTGGTGAATGGCCATACGGCAGGCGTGATGCTGGAGCCAGTGCAAGGAGAGGGCGGGGTGCATGTGCATTCTGTTGAATATTTGCGCGCGCTGCGTGCGCTCTGCGACAAGCACGGCTTGCTGTTATTGTTGGATGAGGTGCAATGCGGCATGGGGCGTACAGGCACATTGTTTACGTATCAAGAATCAGGCATTGCACCTGATCTTGTGACCGTCGCTAAAGGCCTTGGCAATGGTTTTCCAGTAGGGGCATGTTTGGCAAATGCCGAAGTAGCAAAATACCTAACCCCTGGTTGTCATGGCAGCACTTTTGGTGGAAACCCGATGGCGATGGCGGTGGGTTTGGCTGTGCTGAAGGAAATTGAAAAAGCAGGATTTCTTGAAAACGTGAAACGTTGTGGCGAAGAATTTTTAGTGGGCCTTGAGGCCTTGGTGAAAAAATTCCCACAGCACTTGAAAGCAGCACGCGGTAAAGGTTTGATGCTAGGGTTGGAAACACATATTTCTGCCTACAGTTTGATGGATACGATGCGTGGCAATGGTTTGATGTCGGCCGCGGCAGGGGACAAGGTGGTGCGTTTATTACCACCGCTTATTATTACGAGTGAGCATATTAAAGAAGCACTTATGGTGATTGATAAAACATTAGAAAATTGGAATATTTAATATGAGCCAGAAAGCTGTGCGCCATTTTATTGATATTCACTCCATCCCTGCAGCTGAACTGCGCAAGATGATTGATGTGGCACGTGATGTGAAACAACGCTTTAAAGCGGGCGAAGTCTATGCGCCGCTGAAAGGCAAGGTGATGGCAATGATTTTTGAAAAACCATCCACCCGCACGCGTATTTCTTTTGAAGTGGGCGCGATTGATTTGGGCATTCATCCGATTCAACTTTCGGCGCGCGACATGCAGCTTGGCCGTGGTGAAACGGTAGCCGACACAGCGCGGGTCATGTCGCGCTATGTGGACGGAATTATGATTCGTACCAACCACCATCAGAAATTGACCGACCTTGCGCAATACGGCCATATTCCTATTATTAATGGCCTAACGGATTATAACCATCCCTGCCAGATTATGGCGGATATTCTGACCATTGAAGAGCATCGCGGCAATATTGCGGGTAAAACGATTGCATGGGTGGGCGACGGTAATAATGTGGCGGTGAGCTATATTGAAGCCGCGCCAAAATTTGGTTTCAAACTACGTATTGCCACCCCACATGGCTTTGAACCTAACCCTGAAATTATCGGCTGGGCAAAAGACCAAGGGGCGGATGTGCTATTGACCACGACCCCAGAAGAAGCCGTGGCGGGTGCGGATGTGGTTGTCACAGACACATGGGTATCGATGGGAGATGAGGATGCGGATTATCGCCATGCGAAGCTCGCGCCGTTCCAAGTGAATGAAGCGCTGATGGCGTTGGCCGCGAAAGACGCGATTTTCTTGCATTGCCTGCCTGCCCACCGTGGCGAGGAAGTCACTGAAGAGGTGATTGACGGCCCCGCAAGCGTGATTTGGGACGAGGCAGAAAACCGCCTACATGCGCAAAAGGCGATTATGCTTTGGTGCTTTGGCGCGATTTAGTTGTTAGAGTTTGGGACTTGGAGTTTAAAAATATCGACTCGTAATAAAACTCTAGCGGCTAACCTCTTCTACCAATTCCGTTTTTCAAACTGTTTTTCAAACGCATTTGGTACTTCTACTAGGTCAATCCCGAAGCTGTAATAAAAGAGCTGGGTTTGGTAGGGGGTGTCTTCGTCCACACTTAAAATGGTTTTGAGTTTGCCGCCCATACTTTTGCTGAAGGTTTTGATGAAAATATCCTGCAATAAATTCGCATAATATTTGCGCCACCCCTTGATTTTTTCGGGGTT
>JAIXRX010000032.1 GCA_027485005.1 Alphaproteobacteria bacterium | reverse complement strand
TCCGTGTTCAACACTTCAATGGTTTGGCCAGACATAGACGTCACCACGTCTCCTGGGCGCTGCGCCGTGCCGGATGGCATGTTTTCTACCAAACCTACCACGCCAACAGCGTTGACTTTGGCTTTGCGGCCAGCCAGCGCATGCATCGTGCCAATCACCGCACCTGCGCCCCCCATGTCCCATTTCATTTCTTCCATACCACCTGCAGGTTTAATGCTGATACCGCCCGAATCGAACGTCACGCCCTTGCCCACAAAGGCCACTGGCTTGCTGGTTTTAGCTGCACCATTATAAGTCATGACGACCACGCGCGCTTCTTGTGCGCTACCTTGTGCTACGCCAAGCAGTGCGCCCATGCCTAATTTTTTGAGTTGCGCTGGCAATAAAACTTCTACTTTCACACCCAGTGGCGCAAGCTTTTTGCAGGCTTCTGCCAAGGTGGCTGGGTAAATGATATTGCCTGGTTCAGAGACTAAATCGCGTACAAAATGCACGGCTTTCGCTTCCGCTTCATAGGCACCAAAGGCAGCTTTTGCTTTGGTGGCACCATCCACAGCAATGGTAAGGCTTGCCAGCACTGGCTTTTCGTCCGCTGGTTTGGTGGTGAAGTATTTATCAAAGCGATAATCGCGCAAGGCAGCGCCACCCGCGAATGCAGCTGCGGCGTCCGCTGCTGTTACGGCTTTACTAGAAAGGTCAAACGCCACTTGCGCTGTTTTGGCTTTGGTTTTGAGCAAGGCAGCTACGGTGCTGCCACCCAAGGTTTGGGCACAAGCAGCGGTGAATTTTGCAGGCTCACCTGCACCCACCAACAACACGCGTGCCACTGGCGCTTTACCCGCCGTGTGCACCACTAAGGTCTGGCCAGATTTTGCTTTGAAGTTTTCTGTTTTAATCGCATGAGAAAGTGCGCCGCCCAAGGTTTTGTCCAGCGCTTTGCCAGCGGTGCTGAGCACACCATTTTGCCACACCGGCACCACCGCAATATCGCCTACAACTTTGGCCGTTTTCGCTTCAGAAAATTGAATTTTTAACATGATAAACTTCCCTTATTTTTGTTGGATTGGCAAAATCAGTGGTCGTGTGGCAAAAGGACTGCTAAGAAGAGCGCATCAAAGGACATGACCCATGGTTCGCTACCAAAGCTATCTCTTGCATCAACTCGCTGCCACAACCTTGATTGTGGCTTTCAGCCTTACCAGTATCGTATGGCTCATGCAAGCATTGCGCTTTATTGACTTCATTGTGAATCGTGGCGTTTCTATTCTTACTTTTTTGCATCTCACCAGCTTGTTATTGCCGTCTCTTATCACCATGATTTTGCCATTGGCGGTCTTGTTTGCTACGCTTTATGTCTATCATCGCCTGTCGCAAGACAGTGAGCTTGTGGTGTTTTTTGCAGCGGGGCTTTCGCGGTTTCAGCTCGCTGTTCCTGCGCTTAAATGGAGCGCCATGTGCTGTGTATTTCTCGCAGTGATGATGCATGTCATCCTGCCCATTACCTATCGCCAATTTAAAGATCTACAGGTTTTCTTGCGTGATAATTATGCGTCGGTCATGTTGCAGGAAGATGTGTTTAATAACCCCGCTGATGGACTGACCGTATTTGTGAGAGAGCGTGATGAAAATGGGCGCTTGAAAGGTGTGTTACTGCATGACGGACGAGATAACAGCAAGCCGATGACCCTGATGGCCCGCGAAGCGACTTTGCAGCAAACACCAACAGGTCCGCGCTTTTTACTGGTGGATGGTTCACGTCAAGAGATTCAAAAAGACCGACTGTCCATGCTGTATTTTGACCGCTACCCCATTGATTTTAACCTCTACAGTAAAAATAGTGCGGCGCGCCCCAAACGTATTGATGAATTCATGACCGGCGCCTTGATACAAAGCCTTGCGCGGGCGGGGAATGAATATGACAAAAGACTTGCCGAAATTCATCATCGTTTTACCTGGCCATTAGTCCCAGTAGTGCTGGCATTGCTGAGCACATGGTGGTTGGTATCGGGACATTTTAACCGCCGCGGACAAGGCAAGCGCGTGGCGCAAGCAGCTGCCATTGGCATCGCATTTATTGGTGTGACCATGACACTACAAAATGCCGCTGCCAGCCAAGTGTGGATTGGCGCGCTCATGTACCTCAATGTGTTTGGCATGCTTGCGGCCATCATCTGGCAATTGCGCGAATCACCCATCGGCCCTGTTCAGGCAACAGGAGGGCGTGCATGAGCAAACCTCGCATTCCAGTAACGCTTTCGCTTTACCTTGGACGACATTTTCTGATCTCAGCACTACTTATTTTAGGTATTTTGGGGTTGGTTATTTTTGCTGTCGATTTTGTGGAATTAATGCGTCGCGTCAGCGCCCGCACGAACGGCATTTCTATTTTTACTGTATTGAGTATGACCCTTCTTAAATGGCCTGAAATGCTGTTCAAAGTTATGCCCTTTGCGGCACTAATTGGGGTAATGCTGGCGCTCACTAAATTTAGCCGATCACAAGAATTGGTAGTCACACGGGCGGCAGGAGTGTCGGTGTGGCAGTTTCTTTTTTCGGCATGGGCCAGCATGTTTTTACTTGGTGTCGTAGCCTTGGCAGTACTTAGCCCGATTAGTGCGTCTATGCTTGCACGGTTTGAGCGCTTGGAAGCCCGCCATTTCAGCAATCAATCCAGTTTACTTTCATTAAGCTCTTCGGGGCTTTGGCTCAGACAAGTAGAAGAATCCCGCCCTCCCATTACCGAATATATTTTGCACGCCCTCAAAGCATCTGAGCGCGGCGGGCATCTGAGCGGTATTACCATTTTTGCTTTTGGGCAGGACGGTCAATTTCTTGCGCGGATGGACGCAGAAAAAGCGTTGTTAGAAAAAGGTCAATGGGTGCTTAGTCCTGTGACCTATTCACAACCCGGAAAACCAACACAAAAATTACAACAAACGACCTTGCAAACCGACCTGACCTTGAGCCAGATTCAAGACAGCTTTGCCTCACCTGAAACCCTTTCTTTCTGGGAGTTACCAGAATTTATTGCCACGTTAGAACGCGCAGGATTCTCAGCCCTGCGGCATAAATTGCATTGGTATAAATTAATGGCACTGCCATTCACCTTGCTTGGCATGGTGATGGTCGCTGCCGTATTTGCACTGCGTGTACGCACCCGTCGTGGCGGTATATTATCTATTATTGTATCGGGCTTGGTGGCGGGCTTTATCATTTATTTCATGTCAGATATTGTATTTGCGCTTGGGCTTTCAGGCACTTTACCACCTATTCT
>JAIXRX010000088.1 GCA_027485005.1 Alphaproteobacteria bacterium | reverse complement strand
CGGCGCTAAAAATCAGGCGGGTGAAGTCCAGCGGCATCAGCACATTCATGGCCGCATGGCGGTAGGCGGCAATCAAAAAAGCATGGGCCAGCAAGGACGTGATGCCAATGCCCGCCGCTACCCACCAAAGTTCTGCTGACATCGTTTGCCAATGTAAGATGGCCATGGGCGTCGAAAGAAAACCCATGAAAAGCGCCATGTAAAAAAGCATAGCGGCGGTGGGTTCGGTTTTGCTGAGTGACTTCACCCACAGGCTGGTGACCGCAATAAAGAATGACGAAATAAGGGCGATATAAGCCACGGGCGTGATCATGCCCGAGGAGGGATTGAGCAAAACAAAGGTGCCGCAGAGCCCCAGTATGAGGGCAAGCAAGGTACTGCCATGCAATTTTTCTTTGAGAAAGATCACCGCCAGAATCGTCACAAAAATCGGTGCGGTATAAGAAATGGCGGTGGCTTCCGCCAACGGCATATGCCCCAGCGCATAATACCATGCATGCATGGTGAGGCCACCTAAAAGGGCGCGCCCAACATGACTTTTGATGCGCTGCGAGCGCAAAGATTGCAAGGAGCGTTCAATGAACAACACCCAAAACGCCATGGCCGCTAGTGCGGTGAGATTGCGCAAAAACACCACCTGTTCGGTCGGCAAGCTATTCGAGCCATAGCGCACCAGCGCATTCATCACGGAAAAACAGGCCATGCTTAATGTCATTAGCCACATGCCTTTGATGACCATCGAAGCGGAAGGGTGCGTCATGCAAAAAACCTTTATGAAAATTTCAGTGCAGCACTGAATGAATCACGCTAAAGTCGCAAGGAGAAAACAACAGCGGACAAAAAATGATGAGCCATCCTGCGGCATATTTTGCACGCACCATGCAATCCCAGCGACTCGCCAAGAGACTGGAAGATCTGCGCACACAGAAGACTCACTTCAGTGATGCCGCCGCACTCAAAGACCATCTGCAGCCCGTGCTTAAGTCATGGTTGAGCGATGAGCGTGCGGCGATGCGCGAACATTTCTTTGACCATTTGAACGGCACCCGCGTGATGCGCTGGATGGCTGATGGTATGGACGAGTTATTGGCGCAGACGATTGCCTATGTGAAAGCAGCGTGTCACCCTGCGCCCTCTTCGGTGCAATGGAGCGTGCTGGCCACGGGGGGCTATGGGCGGCGTGAATTATTTGTTTATTCCGATGTGGATTTGCTGATTTTAGTGCCCACCCTAATGGATGATACGCAAGAAAAAATGCTGCAGACCTTGCTTTATTTGCTGTGGGATATGGGCCTGAAAGTGGGGCATCGGGTGGTGACATTAGATGAGGCATTGAAAAATGCCTTTGAGGATCTTCACTTTCAAACCAGCTTGCTGGATGCGCGCTATTTGGCGGGGAATGTGGCGCTAGCAGATGATTTTCTGGCAAAACTCGCGCAAGGGTTTGACGCGCATAGCATGCTGGAATTTGTGGAAGAAAAACTGAATGAACGTGATGCGCGTCACCAGCGCGTGGGCGATTCGCGCTTTGTGTTGCAGCCCCATGTGAAGGACGCCAAAGGTGGCCTGCGCGACCTGCACACCCTTTATTGGCTGGCGCGCCGTGCCTATCAAATTAAGCGGGTGTCGGAGTTGGTGTCTTCGGGATTGATGACCACACAAGAATATCGCGCCTATTGGCGGGCGGCACAATTCTTGAGCACGGTGCGCATGGCGCTGCATTGGCTGGCGGGGCGTGCGGAAGACCGCCTGACCTTTGATACCCAACGGCTTGTAGCGCAGGCGCTGGGATATCGCGGGACACCCAATGAATCGGTCGAGCGTTTTATGAAACGTTATTTTCAGGTGGCAACCTCGATTGGGCAGCTGACCCGCAGTTTCTGCGCGACCTTGGAGGATGATAAAAAACGCAAACCCGCCACGCTATTGGAGCGGGTGAAGGCGCAGTCGGAAGATTTGCAAGGCTTTGTGCTGGAAGGTGAGCGTTTGATATTTGTGGATGAGCAAGAACCCGCGCAAAACCCTGTGCGGATGCTGGAGATTTTTCAGGTGGCGCGGCGCACGAACCGCGATCTGCATCCTCGCGCGGTGCGAGCGATTGGCGGGCATTTGAAAATGTTTGATGCAAAGGTGCGTTTGCAACCGCAGGCCGTCGAGATTTTTTGGGACACGATATTAGCGCCGAATGCAGAGATTTATCTCAAAAAGATCAATGAAGTGGGGTTGCTGGCTAAGCTCATACCTGATTTTGGGCGGTTGGCTGGTCAAATGCAATTTGACATGTACCACACCTATACGGTGGACGAGCATATTCTGGTGGCGATTGGGATGTTGCACCAGATATCGACCGGAAAATTAAGCGCTGATCTGCCCAAAACGACTCAGCTCATGCATTATTTTAAGCAAAATAAAGCATTGTTTTTGGCTATGCTCTGCCATGATATTGGCAAGGGGCGCGGTGGCATGCACCAAGCCAAAGGGGCGGTGATTGGGCGGCGATTGGCGCAGGAATTTGGGCTTAATCAAGCCGATCAAGAGCTGGTGGCGTGGCTGGTGGAGAACCATCAACTCCTGACTGACATTGCCTTTAAGCGGGACGTGCAAGACCCACAAGTGTGGCAGAACGCCGCCCAACAGATTCAAACATTGCAGCGGTTGCGGATGTTGCTGTTGATGACCGTGGCAGATGTGCATGCGGTGGGGCCGCAGGTGTGGAACCAATGGAAAGGCAGCGTCTTGCGCCAGCTTTATCGAGGGATTGAGCG
>JAIXRX010000127.1 GCA_027485005.1 Alphaproteobacteria bacterium | reverse complement strand
TGTTGGGCAAAAGCCTGATGCGAATGGGTTGCCAAAATCTCTTGCAGCATTACATTCATATCAACAGGTTCGGCGTGTAATTCCACCGTGCCAACATCTAAATTCGCCAGTTCCAGCAGGTCATTGATTTTTGCTAGAAGCTCAGATCCAGAGCCATGAATGCAGCGAATATATTCGCGGTAATTGGGGTTGTTGATGCGCCCAAGGATTTGTTGATCCATCATTTGTGTAAAGCCTAAAATGGCGTTTAGTGGCGTGCGCAATTCGTGGCTCATGCTCGCCAAGAAATCAGAGCGTGCTTGCAGCGCAAAATCCGCTTCCAATTTGCTGCGATGAATCTGGCGTTGTGCCATTACTTCGGTCGTCACGTCGCGCCAAAGGCACAGCAGTACCGTTTTTTTCGCAGGGCTTGGCTGGCGTTGAATATCCACCTGTAACCAGCGACTACCTTGGCCGTCACACGGTTTGCATTCTACGCGCATTTGATGATTGATGCCATTTTCGGCGGCGTGCTTCAGCGCGCTCATCCATTTGCGTTTAGAATCGGATTTGAAATGACCGCACACGTCTTTATCGGCAAAAAACTTTTTGAAGCTCGGTGTTGCGCTGATCATCTGGCCGTCTGCCGTGAACATGCTGGCGGCAATGCCGTCGGCGCGGGCGAGCGCATCTTTAAGCATGGCGGGCGGGGTGGCTTTGCTTGGTTTCTTCGGAGTGCTTTGAGCGAGTAAAGTATCAGAGGGAATCACGGATGTTGCTTTAATGGTAGAGGCGCTGGGCGCAGTGGATTTCTTTTGCATGGCAGGGTTGGTGGAGGGAGGCGAGGAAGCATAGGACGTAGTTTGTCCATGCGTGGGCTTCATCATCGATAACCAAAGCGGTATAAACAGCATAAGCGCACAAAAAAGGTGCGAGCACCTTTCCCTTTCCCCCAGTATTTATTTTGTTATCATTTTGTTAATAACTACTATAGGTGGTGTTTTCGGCGCGTCTAGCAACATATGCAGGTTTGTTAACTAATCGTTTACAATTTGCACATATCTGTTGTTGTAAAGCCACAATGCCTGTGAATCAACGTGCTATTCTCATGATGTTTGGCTTAGTTTGCGTGCTTCCTCAATCAATAAAATCGGGATACCTTCGCGCACAGGGAAGGCCAGCCCTGCCGATTCACTGAGTAACTCTTGCGCCTCTGTATCAAATTTTAAAGGGCCCTTGGTGAGTGGACACACCAGAATCTCAAGTAATTTGGGGTCAATGGGGGTAGGGGAATGCGGCATATTTCCTCGCTTAAGTATGATTTTGTTTTAGCGCAATATTTTATACTTGCAAAGTTTTTCGCGCTGACTATAACGGGCTTCCAATTCGCGGTTGCCAATCAATTATCCCTCAGGCACCGTGCACCGAGCGGGTGTAGCTCAGGGGTAGAGCACGACCTTGCCAAGGTCGGGGTCGCGCGTTCGAATCGCGTCACCCGCTCCAATTTTTTTTTATTATACAATTGCTCCCGCTGCGCGCCTCCTGCGCTCACTTGAAGCTGGCTCAGGGCTGGCTCGGTTTTCTAACCTCGCGTCACACGTTACTCACCTTCCATCACACAAAATGTCATGAAACTTTAACACTTTTGCAAGGAATGCGTGGTATCCTTAGAGCATAGAAATATCTCTTTTTAGCCTAATGGAGGCATGTGATGGGTATCGGTGATAAAATTCGTGGTTGGAGCGCTGGAGCTAAAAATACGCTTTTAGCAATTGGTGGTATTGGCTCAGGTAGCTCTGCTTTTGCAGGTCAAACAGATGTGAATGCAGCAGCAGATGCTGCTTTTGCAAATGCAGACCAAGCGGCAGTGGTACAGACATATCAAGCACCAGAAAAAGATTTATCCAATACTGTCGCGTTTGAAAGCTTAAGCGTTGCGCAGAGCGATACAACAAAACCTAAAGAGAAACCTGTTACAAAAACATCAAAAGAGATGGAGGCTGAGCTAAAGGAGCAGGAAAAAATTCGTAAACTTCAGCTGAAAGCAATGGAAGCGGAGAAAAAATTTAAATTAGACAGTATTAAGACCGCTAAGGAATATCAGGCAGAAGTAGAAAAACTAAAAGAAAAAGACGCGCAAAAAGCAGGGGAAAAGCAGCAAAAGGGTGGGATTAAACAATCTCGTCAGAATATTGAAAATCGCATCGAAGGAAATACAAGCCGCAATGGACTAGGTGAAGTTGTGGCGGGTCAAGTATTAGGGCAAGTTGGAAGTGAAGTATCGGATGGTTCTGTGACTTTGCCTGGTGTGGGGAAAATAGATGTTGGGCCTGGGGCTGGAAGAGTGCTTGGATCAGTTCTGGGCAAAGTAGGTGAGGTCATAGGAAATCGTGGTGCACAAAAAGAACAGCAACGTGCTCAGCAATCTCAGGGTGAACTTAATCGTATAGAAAACGAGAAAAATGCGAGTTCACAAATTACCATTAATGAGCAATTCGACGATTATCAGATTCGGCGTGAAATAAAATTCAATGACGCTAGCTATAATATGACCACGCTTAATGAGCGCCGCATGCAAATCCCAGATGCGATTGCGAAATATAAAAATGCGGGTAGCAACACACCAGAAATTGAAGCTCACTCAGATTTCTATGCGGATTTGTTGTTACAAGACAAGGCATCTACTGGTGCCGCTCACCACGTAAGCTATGATGATTATCTGACGCTATCTGGTGCGAATGCGACAAGTTTTCCCTATAAGTTGTTTGTTAGAACGCAAGAGCTAGGGGCAACAAAATTTAGAGATATTGAAGTGGCAAGAGCGGAAGAAAAAAGTAATAATAAAGTTAACTCTAAACAAAATAGCACTCCAGTAACCGCCACAGGAAAGGATGCTTCTAAAGTTGAAGCAAGCGGCGCATCTATCGATGGGATGGATGAGAAAAAAGTCGGGACTTGGGCAAAGTTTCTTGAAGCTGAAATGAGAAATCAAAAAAAGCTGGCGGGCAAAAATACTGTAGAAACGCAACTCAAGGCTATGGCGGTCATATATATGGATGTATATGAACAAACGGGTGAAAAGCCAACCCCTAAACAGCTTCGTGCTTTCTATCGCCAAGCCACAGGTGATACTGAATTTAATATTATTCCTCGTGAAACTTCTCTTACGCAACAATGTATTGAGTTCATTCAGGCGGAAAAAGACAAGCGTGTACAAGAAGCAACTAAAGACATAGAAAAAGGTAAAAAAGAAGGTAGCAAAGTCAAGGAGTTGAATGGCAAAGAGCGGCTGCAGCAATTGGGTGATTTAAAGATCTCAGCCAATCTTGACCTTAAATCTTTGGGAGTTGAGGGAATGGAAACACTGCGCATGGCGAGATTAGAAACGCATAAAAATGCTCAGGATATGAGTACTCAGGCCTTGAGTTTTGCAAACAACTTAAATGGTCGTGGTGGTATGGGGGGCAGGGGAGCCTAGTGCCCCCACGCTTAAGGTCCACTGTTAACCACTCGTTAGGAATAAACTGCGTGCGAAACACTAAAATTTATGCTAATTTACTTACAAATAAAAAATAATAAGTCTGGCCAAGGGCTCATATTATAAAAACGAAAAGCCTCGCTGGATAAGAACGACACGTCAGAACAGTCGAGGATAGTATGAAGCACCGCACATGGGCGAAGCATAGGCTTCGTTTGTATCGTATCATCAAAAATATGTGCTGCTCAGGCGGCCTTGTAGGGGCGCTTGTTGGTGGACTTGTTGGCTACGCCATGTCCATGGCTTATCAAAACGGTATTTCTGCTGCGTTTTTGTGGGTGATGATGACTACCTCACTTGGTGCATTATTCGGTGTTGCGGCCATGCAGATGTTGCAAAAAATTCAAGCGCCCGAATATACGGTTGTTTTTACTGGGGAAGTAGAACATCAATCGCCACTCGCTGAGTCCTTACACGCCAAACCTACCGCGCGTGTCAGCGCCATTCGTATTGAGCCAGGGCAAGATTTGCTGGAAGTATTACGGCGTTCTCACCCTCAAAAAATGGAGGATAATCAATCCTTCCACACAGCATTGCCACCACTTGCTTTGACTGGTACTGATCGGCCGCATTCTTAGATTCTGTCTAAATTCATCATTCTGTTTGGAAATGGCGCTCCAACGATGTTTTTGTTTGTCATGGCCGTTTATTTTTGTTAAGGCTTTGCCACAGATCACATGAAATGAATCACAAAATAACACACGAGAAGGTAAGACATGAATCGTTCCGAACGTCAGATGATGGAAATTTTGGTTCGCGGTAAAGAAAAATACGGCGTGCTGGGCGTAAAAGCAGAATTTGAAGCAGAAGGTACTCGTAACGACGAGCTTCTTCGTTTAATCGAAATTGCGCGTAAAGCCGGCGTGAATATCGGCCTAAAAATCGGTGGCTGTGAAGCGGTGCGTGACTTGTTGGAAGCCCGCCAAATCGGCGTGGACTACATTATTGCGCCAATGGTGGAAAGCCCTTACGCGGTATCAAAATATATTGATGCGAAAAACAAAGTGTACACGCCAGACGAACAAGAAGATGTGAAATTCCTGTTCAACATGGAAACCCAATTGGCTTTCACGCAGTTGGATGAAATTATCGCCATGGCAAAAAGCCATCAAGGTGGCGCAGACGGCGTGGTATTTGGCCGCGTGGACTACACACTTTCTCGCGGCATGGGCCGTGACGATATCAACCAAGAAGTCATCGTTGAATCGATCATGAAAACCTCAGACGCGTGTAAAGCCAATGGCCTTGAGCTCGTGGTTGGCGGCGGCGTTGCGCTGGAAGCATTGGAATCATTGCGCCGCGTTCGTATGAATTATCTTGATCGTTTTGAAACCCGTAAAATCATTTTCTCTGCCGACATTCTTTCGAGCAAAGACGTGGAATTGGGCTTGAAAGACGCGGTGCAGTTTGAGTTGTTGTGGCTTACCAATAAACGTGACTACTACGCACAAATTCAACAGGAAGATGCGAAACGCATCGGCATGTTGGATGCTCGCTTGAAAGAGCTCAATGCGCTCTATTCAAAACTCGAAGCCAAAGTCGCGTAAGCACACAACGCCTTAAAGGATTTTCTATGCAACCGAAGCTGCTATTATTTGGGGCTTCCGGTGCTATTGGGAGTGCCACTGCCGAGCATTTTCGTGCGCGCGGTTGGCGGGTGGTGTCGGCGACGCGCCATGCAGCCACCGCCGCGGCCGATTTTGTTTCCTATGACCCATTACACGATAAATCCGCAGCAGCACTTGCGCCTTTTGCGCCATACGACGCCGTATGTTTTGCGCAAGGTGCAAATCTCAATGACTCGATTTACGATGTGGATTTGGCCAAGCACCGCGAACTTTATGATGCCAATTGCACTTTTGTGATTGCGGCGCTTAATGCCTTGCTCAAAGAAAATCTTTTGGCGGCACCGGCGCGTTTGTGCATTATCAGCTCGATTTGGCAAGACATTGCGCGGCAAAATAAACTCTCCTACGGCGTATCCAAAGCGGCGGTACAGGGCTTGGTGCTTTCCGCAGCGGCAGACTTGGCTAAAGACGGCCACATGATTAATGCGGTTTTGCCGGGGGTACTCGACACGCCGATGACCCGCGCGAATTTGCAGCCCGAACAAATCAAAAAATTTGAAGATGCCACCCAGTTTTCACGCTTGCCAAAACTGGCGGACGTGGCAGCTGCGGTCTATTTTTTCTGTTCCCCAGAAAATCAGAGCATTACTGG
>JAIXRX010000086.1 GCA_027485005.1 Alphaproteobacteria bacterium | reverse complement strand
CCCAGCGCATGATATTCACCCTCGGCAATTTTGCGCAAAATTCGGCGCATAATTTTGCCAGAGCGCGTTTTAGGCAGCGCGGGAGTAAAATGAATCACGTCGGGGCTAGCAATCGGGCCAATCACCTTGCGCACCTGTATCACCAGCAACTTCTTCAACTCGTCGCTTGGCTCTATGCCTGCATTCAGTGTCACATAGGCATAAATTCCTTGGCCTTTCACGTCATGCGGCATGGCCACCACCGCCGCTTCCGCCACATGCTCGTGCCCCACTAGCGCGCTTTCAATCTCTGCGGTGCCTAAGCGATGCCCGCTCACATTCAACACATCATCCACCCGTCCCGTAATCCAATAATCCCCTTCGGCGTCACGCTTGGCGCCGTCTCCGGTAAAATATTTGCCCTTGATGGTGGAAAAATACGTCTCAACAAATCGCGCATGGTCACCCCAAATGCTGCGCGCCTGCCCTGGCCACGAATCGGCGATGCACAGCAACCCTTCGGCTTCCCCTTGGCGCACATGGCCTTCAGCACTCACAATTTCTGGCTGAATACCGAAGAATGGGCGCGACGCTGAACCCGGCTTGAGCGTGTTCACCCCCGCGAGTGGCGTAATCATAATGCCACCCGTTTCAGTTTGCCACCATGTGTCCATCACGGGGCATTGCTGATGGCCCACTTTATCATAATACCACCACCATGCCTCAGGGTTAATCGGTTCGCCCACACTCGCTAAAATTCGCAAGGAATAGCGCGAGCTATGCTGCAAATAACGCTCCCCTTCTTTCATCAAAGCGCGAATCGCGGTGGGCGCGGTGTAGAAAATGTTGACCTTGTGTTTGTCAATCACCTGCCAAAAACGCGAGGCGTCAGGATAGCTGGGAACACCTTCAAACATCAGTGTGGTCGCGCCATTGGCCAATGGGCCATACACAATATAGGAATGCCCCGTAATCCAGCCCACATCCGCCGTGCACCAATAAATCTCCCCCTCATGATAATCAAACACATGCTTGTGGGTAAGCGAGGCATAGAGCAAATAGCCCGCGCTGGTGTGGAGCACACCTTTGGGTTTGCCCGTAGAACCAGAGGTATAAAGAATAAAGAGCGGGTCTTCAGCATCCATCACTTCCGGTGGGCAGAAAGCAGAGGCCGCGTCCACCGCGCTGTGCCAATCCACATCACGCCCTTCTAGCATGGGCACTTTTGCGCCCGTATGCGCCAGCACCAAAACTTTTTGTGGCGTGGCAATGCCCTTCAGCGCTTCGTCGATATTCGCTTTCAACGGCACTGTTTTTCCGCCGCGCACGCCTTCATCTGCCGTTATCACAAAACGGCTGTCGCAATCTTCTATCCGTCCACGAATTGATTCAGGTGAAAACCCACCAAACACCACCGAATGCACCGCACCGATACGCGCGCAGGCCAGCATCGCCATTGCGGCTTCTGGCACCATCGGCATGTAAATCGTCACTCTATCACCACGTTTAACACCCAGTGTTTTTAGCGCGTTAGCCAGTTTGCAGGTTTGGGTGTGAAGTTCTTGATAGGTAATATGACGGGTGGTTTGGCCGTCATCGCTTTCCCAGATAATCGCCGTTTGGTTGGCGCGCACAGGCAAATGGCGGTCAAGGCAATTCGCGCTCACATTCAGCTTGCCACCTTCAAACCAACGAATCGAAACATCGCCGTCAAACGCTGTATTTTTCACTTGGCTCCAACCCGAAAACCATTGCAGTTTTTCAGCCTGCCGCCCCCAAAATCCTTCAGGATCGCGAATCGATTCATCGTAAAGCGCTTGAAATTTTTCGGGCGTAAGCAGCGCGTGCTTGGCCGCTTCCTCACTCACAGGGATATGCGTCGGATGAGTCGTCATACCTTAACCTCTGTTCAATGGATGTGCCATGGCGGCATTCTATTTCTACTCAACAGATATATTAGTATTTCATATATTAGACGAATGAAATCTTATTCACCTTCGCCGAATTTATCAGCAATCAGATCCTGTATGGCTTGCATCAACGACTCGGCTGCTTCTCCCTCAGTTGTCAATAACAAGGTTGTGCCTTTGTCAGCTCCGAGCATCATTAAGCCTAAAATCGAATTCCCCGAAACGACCGACGTTTCGCCATACCCTTCTGGATCTTCTTTTTGCACGCTCATATGTGCATTAAATTGCGAAACAGTTTTGACAAATTTTGCGGCGGCACGCGCGTGCAACCCCTTCTGGTTGCAGATGATAGCCGTTGCTTGCACCTGCCCCACAAGCGCCTCCCTAGCTGTTGCTAGCGGCTTTCACCGCAGGCGCGCTGTCGTTAGACTTTGCAAGCAGATTGCTCGCTACGTTAATATATTTGCGGCCAGCTTCCTGAGCTTGCAACACCGCGTCCGACACTTTCACATCCGCTTGGCGCAAGGTGGTCAACTTAATCATCATCGGCAGATTCATACCCGCAATCACTTCCACCCCTTCGCGTCCCAATAAAGAAATCGCAAGATTAGATGGCGTTCCACCAAACATATCCGTCAGAATCACGACACCTTGTCCAGTATTTACCTTGTCCGCCGCTGCTTCAATATCTTTGCGTCGCAGCTCAACGTCGTCATCCGGAGAAATGCAAATGGTAGCGGCTTGCGGCAATGGCCCAACCACATGTTCTGTGGCAGCAATAAATTCTATGGCTAAACGGCCATGTGTTACTAATACAATCCCAAACATGAATTTTTTTCTCGTGCTGTGAAATAAGAAATTTTGATTAGTGTTGTCCAACATCACGATGTCGGATGCCGACGTTATACGCCTTCTTTTCAAGAAATCCAGCAAGCTTTTGCGCGACATGCACCGAACGGTGCTTTCCCCCCGTACAACCCACAGCCACCGTCAAATAACTTTTGCCTTCTGCCATGTAACGCGGCAGCAACGGCACCAGTAACCCACACAACTTAGAGAAGAACTCCTCAAACATAGGGTCTTCTTCAACATAAGCCCCCACCGCAGCATCCAGCCCTGTACGTGGGCGCAAGTTTCTATCATAATGTGGATTACGTAAAAAACGTACGTCAAATACCAAATCTGCCTCACGCGGCACCCCACGACGATACGAGAACGACACGACATTCAACGCTAAAGCATCTGGCGTCATATCATAGCGTTGTTGAAGCATACTGCGTAATTCCGCTGGCTTTAAGTCAGTCGTATCAAGTACTAGCTCAACCATTTCCTTCAAATTTTGGGTCATTTCCTGCTCGGCTTGAATGCCGTCCATTAACGGTCGATCCATAGCCAGCGGGTGTTTGCGGCGAGTTTCGGTAAAACGCTGGCGCAGCTTCTCTTCTTCGCAATCCAAAAACAACGTGTCCACATGCACATCCGGCATCGACGCAAGCGCATTCAATATTTCTTCAAAATATTCAGGAGAAAATTCACGCGTGCGTACGTCAGTCGAGATCACTAAACTACGGTGGCCTTTTTCTTTCTCAACGACATCTGTAATCAAGGAGAGCGGCACATTATCTATCGCGACAAAACCTAAATCTTCAAGCGCATTCAGAGCCACTGATTTTCCGGCACCTGACATACCCGTTATTAATAAAACACGCTGCACAGTATTCATTGGAATATTCACGCTTTGCTCCCCACTCCCTCAACCATACGCTGATGTTTCATCGCATGCAAGCCATGCCAGATTTTAGCCACCGTTGCGGGATGAGTAGGTGCTAGATATAGCAAAGGGATTTTTACACCATCACACAACCAGTGCTGATCTTCGGGGGGCAATCGATCGCTGTCTTCAGCAGAACGCACTAATTGCACCACTAATTTTAATGGCACTTGATTCGCAGCAGGAAACGATAAAATACCTACGCCACGCACTTCTAATAATCCATGTAATTTAGGTGGAGAACTTGCCCACACACCATATGTTTCAATGGCTAAATCCACGCGGTCGTCGGCTACTAGTTGCGCGCCACGGTCAATTAAACGCAACGCGAGGTCTGATTTGCCCGCGCCGGAATCCCCCAAAAGGAGAACTCCGGCATGGTCAATACTAACGCAACTTGCGTGAACCTGCATTAGGCCGCAGCAGCCGAGCTATTCACCTGTGGGTCTACCCACGAAATATTACCATCCGCACGTTTATACACCACGTTCAGACGACCATTTTTGACGTTAAAGAACATCAGCGCTGGCAAATCGAGCAAATCCATTTCCATCACGGCTTCCGACACAGACAAAGTAGCAATGTCGGTTTGTTTTTCAGCCACAATCAAAGGATTGTCATCTTTTTCAGGCGCTTCATCTTTATGTGATTCGATAACGTATTTGGTCGCCACTGACATATTCAAGTTACGGTCTGTACGATTGTGGTTGGTGAGGCGGCGTTTATAACGACGCAGCTGTTTTTCAATTTTATCTG
Source organism: Alphaproteobacteria bacterium (assembly GCA_027485005.1). Lineage (GTDB taxonomy): Bacteria > Pseudomonadota > Alphaproteobacteria > Rickettsiales > JAIXRX01 > JAIXRX01. The sequence goes on along the minus strand of JAIXRX010000086.1, from coordinate 14,454 downwards.
CCGCGGAATCAAAAGCAGCATACACATCACCAGCCGTATCGCGGCCTTTGACCACAATGCCTTCATGCGTGCCCGTATTGGCATTAATGTCCACGCGGAATAAATGCGACTCGCGTGAAACGACCGCCGTCACCTGTGTGATGCGGTCAAGATATTTCGTGACACCCTCTTGTAAGCGTTTTTCCATGTGCTGGCGCAATGAATCACCAACATCCACCCCTTTTCCAGAGATATGAACTTGCATAATGAACGTCCCTTTACGATTGTTTTTGACGTGTTAACTATAATATCGAATGATACTGTTTCAGTGTACACCCATTCACGCAAAAACCCAACGAGAAAATCTGCTTTTTTTATGAAAACTAATTCAAAACTTGTGCATCTTGGTCGCTCCCCTGAAACGAATGATGGCGTTGTCAACCCGCCAGTGAACCACACTTCCACCATCTTATTCGAGACATTAGAGGCGTTTGAGGCAGCTAAAAAAGGGCAAGGTACCCGCGCACAATATGGTCGTTTTGGCAGCAGCACTCATCGCGCATTTGAAAAAACATTAGCCGAACTAGAAGGCGCATGTGGCGCACTTTTATGTCCATCCGGTGTGTCGGCACTCACTACCGCCTACCTCGCACTTGTCAAAGCGGGGGATCACATGCTGGTTAGCGATTCTGCTTATGAACCCACCCGTTTTTTTGCGGATCAAGTACTAGCACCCATGGGAATCGAAGTAAGCTATTTCACCGCCGCAGATATAGATGACTTTAAGGCGTGCCTGAAACCCAATACCTCGCTGGTGGTGTTAGAAAGCCCAGGCTCACTTACTTTTGATATTCAAGATATTCCTACCATTGCCGCTGCGGCGCATAACCAAGGTGCTCTAGTTTTGGTGGACAGCACCTATTCCAGCCCGCTTTTAATGGATGCTTATGCACTGGGTGCCGACCTCACCGTTTATTCCGCGAGTAAATATGTGTGCGGGCATTCAGACGTGATGATGGGTGTTATCACTGCCAAGGCAGAGGTCGTTTTTAAACGAATTAAAAAGATGCACGCCATGCTCGGCGTTTGCACTGCACCAGACGATATTTATCTAGTGCAGCGTGGCTTGCGCACACTGGCACCACGCCTGAAACATCATGAAGCAGCGGCGATTGAAGTGGCCAAATGGCTAGAACAGCAACCCGAAGTGGCTGCTGTGCTGCACCCTGCCCTGCCTTCCCACCCGCAACATGCACTTTGGAAACGTGACTTCAAAGGCAGCAATGGCTTGTTTTCTATTGTGCTGCAACCTTCCTCCCGCGCGGCAGTGGCGGCGATGCTAGACAGCATGCACTATTTTAAAATGGGCTTTAGCTGGGGCGGCTATGAGAGCTTAGTGATTCCGTTTTCGTTGCAAGGCATCCGCAAAACTTTTCCTTACAGCCACACGGGACAAGGCTTACGCCTGCATATTGGCTTAGAAGATGTAGAGGATTTGAAAGCCGACCTGCGCGCAGGCTTGGATAGGTTCAGCAAAGCTGCTTAAATATTTATCGTGGAATATACGTCAGCGCTTTTGGCGTTTCGGCAAAACTTTCTTCTTTGACCCAGCTTTTTCCCCAGCCCGCCAATGGCAGCCCAACACTCACACCAATCGCCATTATCAGCGCCACGCTCAGCACCATACCCAGTAAGAAATAAATCGGTGGAGCAATGAGTGGTAGCTGCACCATGGCCTGCACCCCCAGCACATAAAACAACGCACCAAACACCAACACGCTGCTGGTAAAATAACGCTGACGCACGACACTGATGGTTAGCGCAAATAACAACATGCACCCCAGCATCCATAATTGATAAGTCACGCGGTCGGCCGTAGGCAAAGCAACCATGCCGCCAAACATCAGCAGCAACAGGCAGGAAAAGGGCAAAAGCACCATGGCTTCACGCCCAAGCCACGACGCCCACAAGCCGATTGCGACATATAAAACCACATGATAGACAGAAACTATTGGCACCATAAACCCAGCGCTCAACCCCGCGCTGGCCACACCGGAGGGCTGCGCCATCATGACTGGGATAATCCCTACCAAACCAATGACTGCTAAGACGGCGACTAACCGTCTTCCTACCACGCGCATATTACTCTACCTTTGTGTCATTAAACCTTGGTCTAGTCTATCACGGGCAATCGTCATGACAAGCAAAAATAAACCTTTTGTTAATAAATTGGGCAAGTTTTTAGCTGCCATTTTCGCTTTAAGCACGCTTTTTGCGCCTCTTACCAGCTACGCGCAGACCGCAGAAACCGCCATCATACATGTAGTTGCAGAGCGTAATATCGCTATTCCTTTAAGTCAGATTGCCACAACCTACACGCGCACCCATGGCATCTCTATCAATGTTACCAGCGCAAATGCCGAGGCTATGCAAGAGCAGATAAGCAATGGAGAGGCGGTGGACATTGTGATTAGCGCCTACCCTCCTTTATTTGAAAACCTTTCCCAACAAGGCCTAAGCGATAATAATAGCCGCGCTGCACTGGCCAGCGACAAATTAGCGTTTGTCGGCGGGGCGCAAACCCCAATCACTTTAGACCCCGCCAACCATGAGCAAACCCTTGCCATGTTGCAGCAAGCCAACCCCCGCTGGCAGCTGGACACCAATATAAGCCAAGGGTACTGGGCGGATAAATGGGCGCAAAAAGCGGCACTTACGACACCTGCCACCATAACAACTGACATGTTCGCCCTCAGCTACGCGCTAAATCGTCCAACGCTTGAAGCGCCATTAAGTGTGGGGATTGGTTTTGCATCAGATATTCGTCAACATGCTGATCTAAAAGTCCTTCAGCCGATTGCACTGGAACAAGCCATTCAATACGAAGGAGTGGTGGTAGCAGGAGAACAAATGAAAGCAGCGCGAGAATTACTACAGTTCTTAACAGCCCCTACACAAAAACAAAAACTGCAAACATGGCTCGACAACAAATAAACTATTATTAGTTAATAGTAGCCTGAGCTGCAAAAATACCTTGCTTGAAATCATTGATTTCTTCTTGCGGCGTTGCGTAACCAAGAACCCGATAATTAGGGCGGAAATAAGCAATAGGATTGCCATCTTTATCAAAAACACCACGGACTTCACCGCGCAAATCAATCGCTTTCATACCATTGGGCAAAATCAAAATAGTGTATCCTTGTTCACCACGCCGCGCCAAGGCATCCGCATAAAAACCGCGGGCGTGTTCTACAAATTCAGAAAAATCAAACACACCAAAACTACGACCATAGGCACGAAAATTTGCACCAAGCACATTGCCAGAAGACGTAAAACCAAATTTTTGAAATATTGAGTTAGCCTTACGCAATTCTTGACGCAGACTTTCTTGCCATGATGCAAATGATGCCATCATACGCTTTACCTCTTAACCCTTGTTTTTAGCACTTTTGTATGCGCTTTTTTGTATATCTTATTTTTGTTCTATAACAGAAACACACAATGCAAACAAGTATTAAGCTGCCAATGGCCAACGTGCTCGCGGCTCTGTGTCTAGTACATCACACTGCCCCCACCCATTCAAGCGCCAACGCTCCATGCCTGCCCATGCAATCATCGCAGCATTGTCAGTGCATAAAGCAATGGGTGGCGCCACTAATTCTGCACCAAAATCTTTTGCCACTTGCGCCAAGCGCCCACGCAAAAACTGGTTGGCGGCCACACCGCCCGCCACCACCAGCGGTAGGTTTTTCAGCCCCATCGCTTCGCAGCGCTTGAATGCATGCATCATGCGATCTGCCAAAATTTCACCCACTGTATATTGAAAGCTCGCGCAAATATCTGCGGTTGTTTTTTCGTCCAACGGACGATGCGAATCGACTAACCGTAGCACCGCTGTTTTCAGTCCAGAAAACGAAAAATCACCATGCTCTGCCCCCACCATAGAAAGTGGAAGTTTGAAGCGTCGCGGGTCGCCTTCACGCGCACGTTTTTCTATGGCTGGACCACCGGGATATGGCAACCCCATCAGCTTCGCGGTTTTGTCAAATGCCTCACCCACCGCGTCATCCATCGTGCCGCCAAAACGAATGTAATCCCCAACTCCTCGCGTCAACAACACTTGGCAATGCCCGCCAGAAACCAGCAACAACAGGTATGGAAACTCAACTTTATTGGTTAAACGTACAGTCAATGCATGACCCTCTAAATGATTGACTGCCACAAAGGGTTTTTGCAATACACTCGCTAGCGCCTTGCCCGTCATCAAGCCCACCATCAGCCCGCCAATCAAGCCTGGGCCTGTGGTTGCGGCAATCGCGCCCACCTGTTGCAAACTCATATTCGCTTGCTCGCAGGCTTGAGCAATCACCTTATCCATCATCGCTACATGCGCACGCGACGCAATTTCTGGCACCACTCCACCGTAAGGTGCGTGTTGAGCCATCTGCGACCACACAATATTGGCTAAAATCTCACCATCTTCACGCACAATCGCCGCGGCGGTTTCGTCGCAGCTGCTCTCAATTCCTAGAATAGTATGAAGGGATGTATTCATTTTTTTCTACCAAAGCCGTTCAATCTCGCTTATGCACCAAACTTATGCACAATCAATCTAACCCTCGCAACCGTTTTCATACCACCCCCTGCGCAACCTTGCGTTTAGGTACGCGCGGCAGTGCACTCGCGCTCGCGCAAACAGAACTCACCAAAGCAGCGCTGGCCACCTCTCACCCGCATCTGATAATTGAAACAGTTATTATCCAAACGTTAGGCGACAAAAATACTACCCAGCCCATTGCAGAAATTGGTGGCAAAGCCGTTTTTACCAAGGAATTAGATGAGGCTTTACTGGATGGCAGGATTGACGCGGCGGTTCATTCCCTAAAAGACATACCGGCAGATTATCCACGTGCATTAACATTTGCGGCGGTGCTGCCACGGGAAGAAGCGCAAGACGTATTGATTGCATGGGACAAAACCGTTCAGCGAATTGAAGATTTACCAGTAACAGCAGTGCTTGGAACGTCTTCCCCACGTCGTGCAATTTTAGCACGCATCATGAACCCTACCATCCGCATCGAGCCCATTCGCGGCAATGTGGCCACCCGCTTGCGTAAAATTGAGAGCGGAGAATATGATGCGACCATTCTGGCCAAAGCAGGCCTCAACCGCTTGGCCCTAGCTCTGGGACACAGCATTCCAATGGAGGCGATGATTCCTGCGGTGGGGCAAGGGGTGGTTGCCATTCAATGCCGCGCAGACGATGTCGACACTAAAGATATTTTTGCTGCTATCCATCACGCCCCCACATGGGTGGCGGTGGAAGCAGAGCGCGGGCTGCTGGAAACATTAGGTGGCACTTGCCGCTCTGCAATTTCTGCCCATGCACATATAAAAGGGCTCACATTGCATCTCTCTGCCTTCGTCTCAAAACACGATGGTTCGGCTTATGACATCCAACATCGCCAAGGCAGCCTTCAAGAAGCACGCGCTTTGGGGGAAGCCCTCGGCCACTATTATATACAGACCCATGGGCACGACTTTTACCGATAGCCCCGCTTCGTACGGCATTCTTATCACGCGCAGCCAAGCGCTGAGTGCCGAAGAACATGCTTTATTCTCTCCGCTTATGCCACGTTTGTTTCATTCTCCCACCTTGGTGTTTGACGTGCAGCAAAGCGCGTCTAGCGCCTGCCAAAAACTTGCAGGGCAGCGCCTTGTTTTTACCAGCGCACAGGGCGTTTCCGCTCTCCTCACCCTTGCCCCCAACATCCATCGTTCTACTTGTTTTGTAGTGGGCGAAAGCACCGCCAAAGCCGCTCAAGACGCTGGTTTTAGCGTGACACTGGTTGGCAGCCATAACGCCGAGCAATTAACCAAAGATATCATCGAAAATATCGATCACCATGCTCCCATCACCATCATTGGCGCGCAAGAACCAAGCTATGATATGATCGCTGCCTTGCAACAAGCAGGCTTTCAAGCATCTTACTTGGCGGTTTATGCATCCGCTCCCGCGCCTTCCTTAACCGAAGAATCCATCGAAGCCTTTCGCCAGCAACGCATTCAGTCGGTGTTTTTATCTTCTGCCAAAGGAGCACAAGCATGGATCAACTTGATGGAAAAACATGGACTATCTGAATGCTTCAACGCCTTAAGTCTCTATGCAATGAGTGACTCGGTTGCCGCAACTGTTACGAAACTGCCGCGCTTGTCACTTCATGTTGCTCCCACCCCAAGGATGCCTCTTCTCATTCGTGCGTGGCTGGAGTATAATAGCGCCATATGACATTCGATTCTTTGCCAGACCCATCGGCACCCGCCACCCCTGTTGTCCGCAAAAACTTTGCGGCTCCCCTCACCTTTGTGCTGCTGTGCAGTGTTGCTGCGGGTGTTTACACCTACCCCCATTGGCAGAGTTTTGCACACGCTCAATGGGCAAAACTAACAAATCAAATCTCATCAGAAGTGAGTATTGCAAATGCTGAGCAGGAGCTAATCGCTGCTGCAAATGAAAGCGCCGATACGGAAGACGCTGCCCCAACTGAGGAAGCGGAAGCGGAAAATATTGCGCAGCAGCTGCAATCACAACAAGAAGAGCTGATGCAACTGAAAGAGGATTTTGCGAATTTGAATAATGCGCTGAGCATCCCAGATGAATATGCTGAGCAAGCAAAAAAAATTACGCAGCTTGAAACCACGGTGGTGCAGCTTAAAGCACAAATCGGGGACCTATTAATGCGTGAACAACAATATGCACAACCACTTAAAGATATGAAAGCATGGTGGCTGGTGCAGCAGATGCAAAGCAAATTCAATAAAGACGAAAACTGGAACACGCTGATTTTACAATTTATGGGTAATTTCACCGCCGTCACACCAAGTGAGCAAGAAGCTCTCAGCCGTATGCAAAACTGGAGTATGCAGCCCCCCTTGCAGGTGAATAGTTTGCTAGAGGCCTTGAAAAAAATTGAACCAAGTCTTTTCCCAAGCAGCGTCAACCAAACTGAAAGCTGGTGGGATAAATTGAAAGATGGCCTGCGCCATGTCTTCATCATCCGCCGTGTCGAAGATGGTGTGATCGATACATCGACCATGAGTGACGAAGAGATTGTACGTATCGCTATAGATGATTTACGCCAAGCGCATGTGGCTTCTGCTCTTGAGCATGTGCGTCCATTGACAAAAAAATATGAGGTGCTCAAACCATGGCTTGAAAAAGCTCAGGATTATTTAAACGCCGAAAAAGATCTGGCCTTCTTGAATAATGTACTGATTGGTAGGCAGCTTGGGGATATGGGCGCAGTGGTCGCGCCTACCGCTGAAGAAACCTATACCACAGAAACTGCACCCGCAGAACCAACGCCAGAACCCGCAAAAGCGCCTACCACTACCCCTGCGGCAGACCATAGCCTATGAAATCAACCTTCAAATTCTTTGTACTCATTGGCTTAAGCGTAGCGTTAGCGGTATTTTTAACACCGCTGGTTGAAGCACCAGGCAGCCTACGCCTTGAATGGCTTGGTTATGTGATTGAAAGCTCTGCTTTTGCGTTTGTGGCTGCGTCTTTGCTGTGCTTTTTTCTGGTTCAAATCGTGGTGCTGATGACTGTGTGGTTATTCAATTTACCTTCGCGTCACAGCCGCCGTCGCGAAACAAAAAAACAGATCCTCGCCATGGATAATCTTACATTGCTGCTTTCCACTTCAGCGCAAGCTAATCCGCATTTGCATCAAAAATACCTGAAGCGTGCCAAACGGCAACTCCAAGCGTTTCCTGCATTGCTCAGCGCACTCGAAAAGAACAAATCGTAAACTAAAAATTCTTGAGGAGTTGTTTGGGACCTACCTGCACAGCACCACCGCTAACAGTGCTTGCAGTTTTGGCAGGAGTTTTCCATGCACTTTGGTCCGGAATTTCTTTGGCAATCGCTTCTTTTCCAATGAAGGGGCTTTCTAGAACTTTTGAACTGACTAGTGGCACTGCCGCTGCTTCACTATATTGACTAGTAGCAGCCTGATAACGATTGGCTATCCCTGGAGGATTCGTTGAAACCAAGCGGTTTTCCTCGCCTTCCTGTGGCTCACGGTAGCATAAAATATCCGAGGAGGTTTTATAGCAAAAGCGAGGCTCAGGGCTTGGGGCTTTAAACTTATCCGTGCCGTCCAACTCCGCAGGACCAAAGAAACGCACCAGCGCGTCATTGCTGCGCTTCTGGTTGTCCTTAAACAATTTCATGGCTTTAGCAAAATTCTGCTCGGTGGCCGTGCATGCCCCAAGGTTCAAACACAATAAAATAAGTAATGCGCGCCGCATGAAAAAATCCTCTACCTGAAGGCTGAATATTTTGTAAAACTACCTTGCAAGCGGCATGCCAGCAAGCAGTTTGTGCGGCTAAGACGCTAGTTTGCGTACCAGCCTTCAATATTGAGGTCGTATTTGTCTTTCCACTCGGCGGCAAGTGCTGGGGCTGGTGGTGCCCAGCCTTTATAGAGGAATTCACCGAATTGGGTGAGGTCGAGATGGGGGGAATCCTTCATCGCTTTTTTGAAGGCGGCGTGCTTGGACGGCACGACTTCCAGCACATAATAGGCAGCACGCGCACCCGCCGTGGCCGCTGCCGTAAAGGCATAGACCACGACTTTTTGTTTCACCAAATTCGCCACAAAAGAAGACGTGCGGGGTACTGTCATGCGATGCTACTCCTTATTTCTTGTGTTCTTCAGACACTGCAGCGCCTTGAGATTTACCGGCTTCTTTTGCAGTCGTTGGATCGACAACGACTGGCACTTCTTTTCCTTGCGCCAATTGGTTTAACGCAAATATCTTTCTCTCAATTACTTCCTTAAATTGCGCGGCATTCATGCCCTCATACCCCTTGAGTTTTGGCACAATCTCTTCCAAAGTTGCTTCTGTTTCTGGGCTTAAACTTGGCGAGGCACTAGTGGTTTTAGCTCTGAATGCACTAGAAAGACTCGTCGTCGCCCGATCTAACCCATTTTTAAAGCGCGTCAAATCTGCATCGTCCGGCCTGACAAGATAGTCTAGTGTAGAAAGCCCATCGGCAGCACTATTGGCGAGGAATTGCAGTTGCAATAAGTTTTGATTATGAAGGGCACTGCTGGTGCGCGTATGATCGCTATATTGGCGAAATGCCTTTGCTGCATCTTGAACGGCTTCGGGCGATCCATCCGCTAACAGATTCGTGATTTTACCGCGAGAATCATCGAGATATTTACCGATTGCCGCATTCAGCCGATGCATATCATTAGATAAATCATCCAGTTTCTCTTTAAATTCGTTAGCGTTTGCCATTCTCATTCTCCTGTGTTTGCTAATTTTTTATTGGTTAGAAATACATTCGTATTTGCGTTGAATGTACCATGCTAACCTCTAAACTTTTATTAAGCTTTAATGAAGAATTGGTTAATTTCCATCACTCTGAGCGGCCGCGAAGAATCTCGTGCCATGAGCTTCAATCCCCTTCGCAGGCGCTCAAGGCAACAAAAAACCAAGAAAACACTTGCAATCCCCTGCCAAATCAGTATAAAGCGCGCCTGCTTTGCAATCCTGTAAAGTGAAATCACATGCAACGTTCTGGGCAAAAACGCGTGTTGGCGCCCACCGGTGGAAAGGAAACTTTCTCACAGCGTTGCAGAGGACTAACCGGTTATTAAAAAGGAAGAATTATTATGGCTCAGGCCCAATTTACTATGCAAGAATTGATGGAAGCTGGCGTTCATTTTGGTCACAAAACCAAGCGCTGGAACCCACGTATGGCGCCATATATTTTTGGCGTTCGCAACAATCTCCACATCATTGACCTGCGCCAAACCGTGCCTTTGTTGCACCAAGCCCTCGACGCCATCCGCGATACTGCGGCTAAAAATGGTCGTATTTTGTTCGTTGGCACCAAACGCCAAGCCACAGACCCTATCGCTGAAGCGGCGCGTCGTTGCGGTCAATACTATGTGAACCAACGCTGGTTGGGCGGCATGCTCACCAACTGGAAAACCATTCAAACCTCAATCAAACGCCTTCGTCAGCTCGAAGAACTGATGGCACGCGAAGATACGGGCCTTACCAAAAAAGAAATCCTCAGCCTTTCACGTGAGCAAGGAAAATTGGAAAAGTCACTCGGTGGTATTAAATCCATGGGCGGCATTCCTGACATGATTTTCTTGATTGACACCACTTTGGAAGAATTGGCGATTCAAGAAGCTAAAAAACTCGGCATTCCAGTCGTTGCGATTGTGGATACCAACGCTTCAGTCGAAAACATCACTTACCCAGTACCAGGCAATGATGACGCTACCCGCGCCATCAAATTGTACTGCCGCTTGGTGTCTGACGCTGCATTGGACGGCCTACAAAAAGGCATGGTCAAATCAGGTAAAGACATGGGTGAATCAGAAGAATTGCCTGAATCTGAAACGACATTGGTAGAAGAAGCGGCTTCTAAACCTGCAAACAAGGCTAGCAAAAAGTCTCCTGCGGTTGTGGTAAAAGCAAAACGCAAAGCCACCAATGAAAAAGAAGAAAACGAAGGCGACGACGCTGCGGCTTAGTTCTCCCTTCCAATAGATTGAGATGGGGGGAGTTTGTATCAAACTCTCCCCGTCTTTTTAAGACGCACTCCTATGACATTTTATTTTGATAAAAGGACTTCCCAATGACTCAGATTTCTCCTGCGATGATTAAAGAACTTCGTGAAAGCACCGGCGCTGGCATGATGGATTGCAAAGCCGCTTTAGTTGAAGCAAATGGCGATATGGACGCTGCGATTGACTGGTTGCGCACCAAAGGCCTCTCCAAAGCTGCTAAAAAAACTGGCCGCGTGGCGGCTGAAGGCTTGGTGGCTGCGGCTACCAGCGGCACCAAAGGTGCTTTGGTGGAATTGAACTCTGAAACCGACTTCGTGGCACGCAATGAACAATTCCAAGGCCTCGTCGGCGCTGTCGCTGGTTACGCATTGGAAGCTAATGGTAGCTTGGATGCGTTGAAAGCGCACACCTGCTCAGTGGCTGGCAAACCAGTGCAAGACGTGATCACGGATGCCATCGCTACCATCGGTGAAAACATTCAATTGCGCCGCACCGCAGCTTTGAGCGTGAAAGATGGCGTGGTTGCTTCTTACGTTCACGGCGCGACCAAACCTGGCATGGGTAAAATCGGCGTGTTGATTGCGCTTGAATCCACTGGTGACAAAGAAAAACTGAACGCACTTGGCAAACAACTTGCCATGCACGTTGCAGCAGCAAAACCAGAAGCCCTCACCCGTGATGGCGTGGATGGCAGCAGCATCGAACGTGAACGCAACGTGTTCCGTGAGCAAGCCCTTGCCAGCGGCAAACCAGCTGATGTGGTAGAAAAAATGATCGAAGGCCGCATTCGTAAATTCTACGAAGAAGTGGTGTTGCTCGAGCAAGTGTTCATCGTAGATGGCAAAACCAAAGTGTCAGAGATCATTGCACAAGCTGAAAAAGAAATCGGCGCTCCTGTGCAACTCGTTGCTTACGAGCGTTACGGCGTGGGTGAAGGCATCGAGAAAGAAGAATCAGACTTTGCAGCTGAAGTGTCTAAAATGGCAGCAAACGGCTAATTCACTAAAATACAAAAACCTAAAAAGAGGCATGGCAACATGCCTCTTTTTTTGTTAGAAGCATTGCATGGAATCACTTTATTGGCTCATTGAAAAATTCAAACAACTTCCCTCTTCTACGATCATGAATATCGTGAAGGGTGTGGCGCTTTTCGTGTTGGTTTTCTTCCCGCTTTCCATGTTCTGGATACATAAAATCGACGACAATCTTGGCTATACCTACCGCCCTTATACGCTTGATAATCCTGCCGCAAGCGAGGCTGTATCCGTGGCCGCTTCCCTCATTCACCGCGAAACCGAAGAACATCGCTGGACGTCTAACGACCCAATTTTTATGCCCGGCGCGTGGCTTGAGCGCATGCCAGCTTACCAAGCAGGCATCATCTCCGCATTGTCACGTTTTGCCCAAGAACTTTCCGACCAAATTGGCCGTGCGCGCGGCTCTAGCCAGCTTGATCCTGACCTTGATAAAGCTGCTGGTTTATTGAAATACTCCCCCACCGTCTGGGTGTTTGATTTTTCCACCTCCATCATCCCCACCACCGCATCTGATAAACAATATCAAGCCGCGCGTGATGCGCTGTTGCGCTACAATGTACGCCTCACCAAAGGCAGCGCCAGCTTTGAACGCCGTGCAGACAATTTAATGCAAACGCTGGAGCGTATTTCGTCTGACATTGGCTCGGCCTCTGCCGCCATCGACAGCCGCGTGGCTGGCAGCTATGGCACATGGTATGAAACCGACGCTGACCATCTTTACTATGATATTAAAGGCCGCATGTATGCCTACGCGATGATTTTGCGCGCACTGAAAGATGATTTCGAAGATGTGATTGTCGAAAAGAAACTCGAAAAAGTGTATGAGCAAATGCTGACAACCTTTGATGAGGCGGCGCGCTTAAATACATTTTGGGTATTTAATGCTGAGCCAGATAGCCAGTTTTTTCCCAATCACTTGGCTGCTCAAGGGTTTTATGTGCTGCGTGCCCGCACCCAGCTCAAAGAAATCACAAACATTTTGATGAATTAGTTTTTTTGTTCTACAACCATTTCATCATTTAAAAACAACATCGCTTACACGGGTTTTTCACATGCCATCTCCACAATATAACCGCGCACTTATCAAAGTCTCTGGCGAAGCCTTGATGGGCGATAAAGCCTTCGGCCACGACCTTGCGACGATTGAACGCATTTGCGGTGAAATTGCGGAAGTCACTCGCCTTGGTATTGAAGTGTGTTTGGTGGTTGGTGGTGGCAATATTTTCCGTGGGGTGCAAGCGGCAGCGCAAGGTATGGAGCGCGCCAGCGCCGACTATATGGGCATGCTCGCAACCGTTATGAACGCGATTGCACTGCAAAATTGCTTGGAACGCCAAGGCGTTGAAACCCGCGTGCTTTCTGCCATTCAAATGATGGAAGTGTGCGAACCTTACATTCGCCGCCGCGCCATTCAGCATATGCAACGTGGCCGCGTGGTGATTTGTGCAGCAGGCACTGGCAATCCATTCTTCACCACCGACACCGCCGCTGCGCTACGCGCCGTTGAAATGAATTGCGACGTGATGCTTAAAGGTACGCAAGTGGATGGCGTGTATGATGCCGATCCGAAAAAAGTGCCGAATGCAAAACGCTTTGACACCCTCACCTATCACGACGTTCTCGCCAAAGATTTGAAAGTGATGGACGCTGCGGCCATCTCACTTTCGCGCGAAAATAATCTCCCCATTCTTGTGTTTTCTATGCAAACCCCTGGGCAATTTGCCAAAGTGTTGTGCGGCGAAGGCACGTTCACCATCATTAAAGACTAAGGAATAAAATTATGTCAGCTCTTATGGACGATCTCAAAAAACGTATGGATGGCGCGCTCCATCAGCTTTCGCAAGAATTCGCAGGCCTGCGCACGGGCCGCGCCTCGACCAACTTGCTTGAGCACATTGTGGTGGAAGCTTACGGCTCCAACCTGCCACTCAATCAAGTAGCAAACGTGACCGTGCCAGAAGCACGCATGTTGAACGTGCAAGTGTGGGACAAAGGCATGGTAAAAGCCGTTGAAAAAGCCATCACCAATGCGGGCCTTGGCCTCAACCCTTCCGCCGACGGCCAGCTGGTGCGCGTGCCCGTGCCAGAACTTTCGGAAGAGCGCCGCAAAGAACTGGTGAAAGTGGCTGGTAAATACGCAGAGAATACCCGCGTAGCGGTTCGTAACGTGCGCCGCGACGGCATGGACACCACCAAAAAAGAAGAAAAAGACAGCAAAATTTCTAAAGACGAAGCGCATAAACGCGGCGAAGAAATTCAAAAAATCACCGACGACTACATCAAAAAAGTGGATGATTTGCTAAAAACCAAAGAGAAAGAAGTATTGAGCGTCTAATTGATATGGCGTGGTTTGGTCGTTCAACGCAACCGAGTGAAAGCACGCCTGAACATTCAGCGACGCTAGATGCTCGTCCAACGCATGTCGCCATGATTATGGACGGCAATGGGCGCTGGGCCAAAGCGCGTAATCTACCGCGTACCGTGGGCCATCGCGAAGGTGCAAAAACGCTAGAAGCCATGGTGGAAGCCTGCGTAAAATTTGGCGTGCCTTACCTTACGGTTTATGCCTTTTCTTCAGAAAATTGGAAACGCTCGGTCGATGAAGTGAAAGATCTAATGGCGCTGCTTCAGCATTACTTGGAAGTGGAAGTGCCAACACTGCACAAAAACGGCATTCGCGTGCGCTTTATTGGCGACCATGAACCGCTAGGCGAACCACTGCAAGAAAAACTGCGCGTAGCCGAAGGATTGACCGCTGCCAACACCCGCCTCACCTTGGTGATTGCTTTAAGCTACGGCGCACGCCAAGAAATTTTGCGCGCCATGCATGCCGT
>JAIXRX010000201.1 GCA_027485005.1 Alphaproteobacteria bacterium | reverse complement strand
CCCGTGATACGCGAGGTGGGAATGCTGGTGCCAAGGGTGGCCAAGCTATTGCCTGTGTAGTTGCCGGGAATCAGCCCAGCCAAGGATAGATGTTGCCATGCCCAATTACTCTCGGTGCCAGTTGGTCCTGTGCCTGCAATTTTTCCGTCGCCGTTTCCATTGCATGTTTGAGTGCCGGTGCCGCTGCCGCCACTGGCACAACTTGCATTTATCCCCCAATAGCTCTGAGCGTTTCTAAGGTCGCCCGGCAGGGAGTTATATTTGATACGAAAGGTATTGGTGGCCGTCTTAAATTTATTTACATCAGCCATGACAGAGTTTAGTTCGCTTGCGCGAATTAAATCCTGCCCTGTCAGAATGCCGCCTGTAATCAGACCAATGATTACAAGAACTATCGCAAGCTCGACCAAAGAAAAGCCCGCGGAATGAAATGATTTGGATGACATCATCTTATAAATACCCTACTCAATGATTTATAGAGAAATTTACTTTATTTTTAGGAGTAAATAAATAAAAAAAAGGGCGCTTTACAGCGCCCTTTTTCAATTATTTAGCTAAGATTACAAGACCTAATGCTAAACTAAGCAGCTTTTTTAGCGGCTTCGGTTTTGCCTTGGGTTTTGATTTCGCCCGACAATTTGCCACCGCGTTCGATTTCAATTTCACCATAAGTCACGTTGCCGGATACTTTACCGGTAGAGTAGATGATCAAGCGGCCAGTCACGTTCAAATCGCCTTCTACCGTGCCGCTGATTTCAGCTTCCTGCACTTGAGCAACGCCTTTGAAAGAGCCGGTTTCGGTGATTTCCATGGTGTGAACATCTTTCAAGGTCGCGTCCACAGCGCCTTCGATCACCAAGCGATCGCAGGTGGTGATTTCGCCTTTCAGCAAAATATCATTGCCGACGGTCAACACACGGTTAGACGCGCTTTTGGTGGTGGGTTTAGCAGAATCAGAAGCGTTGGTAGGGGTAGGGCGTGCTTCAAAGCGGCCACGGGTAATGTCGGTCACGTTAGTTCCTCCAGTTGAAGAAGTTGGGGTGGTTGGGGTTGTCGAAGTTGGGGTCGCTGTTGTAGCGGCGCGGTAGTTAGCAGCACCACTAGACGTTGCAAAGGCAGGCACAGCAGAGGTTGGGATAGTAGGGGCGGCCGATGCTTCTTTATTTTCGCTGGTATCTTCAGCGGTAGTGGTGTTCAACAAATCTTCGGTACCATCTTCTTTGCGACGAAACATGAAACGCTCCTTTTCTATCTAAACATTTTTGGTTGAGATGATGTTTTTATGTATCAGTGTGAAGAAGTAGTATTACACAAAAAACACGAATGCTGCCAGTAAAAACGGCAGTGTTGCACACAAAAAAAATCACTTTGACAAAAGCTGTAATCTCAAGCACTTCGTATGGTCAGAGCCGATATGCGCAAGGATGGACATGGCCGTTTTTACCCTACTGAATGAACAAGAAATTTCAGATTTTTTAGAGGCTTATGCTTTAGGCACGCTCGTTTCTGTGGCGCCAATTGCTGAAGGGGTGGAAAATACTAACTATAAACTCGAAATTCGCACCCCCTGCCGCCAGTTTTTTGCAGTGTTAACCGTTTTTGAAGCGCGGGTGCCAGAGGCGGAATTGCCCTATTATTTGGGGCTGGTGGCCCATGTGGCGGCGGCTGGCTTTGCGGCACCGCAGCCCTATCCACAAAAAAATGGTACGCTATTTGGGCATATCAAGGGCAAACCCGCCGCGATTTCGCAGTGGCTGGAAGGACGCAATAATGCGCCTGCTACTGCTGTGCATTTGCAAGCGCTAGGTATGGCTGCTGCACAATTTCATGCTGCCACGCAGGGATTTGAAGGCACGCGCACTCACATGCTTTCGCCCTTTCGCCTTGCGCCATTGGCCACGACCATGGCGCAGCGCTTAGATGAGATTGAGCAAGGCCTGTGGGAAAAAGTGCAGGCCGAGCTGGAGTGGCTGAGCACCCAGCGTGCAGACGGCTTGCCGCAAGGCCACATTCATGCCGACCTTTTTCCCGACAATGTGTTTTTCGATGATACGGGTGAGGTGAGCGGCTTTATTGATTTTTATTTTTCTGCGCCAGATGCGCTGGTGTATGAGCTGGCGGTGATGGCCAATTGCTGGTGTTTTGACGAGAAAAATATGTGGCAGCCTGCCTTGTGGGAAGCGCTGCTTGCGGGCTATGAATCGGTACGAAAATTAAGCACAGCAGAGAGGCAGGCGTTGCCGATGCTTTCGCGCGGGGCGGCGCTACGATTTATGCTTACGCGGGCACAGCAATGGCTTGCGCCGAAAACTGAGCGGGTGCTGAACATGAAAAACCCGAATGAATATTTAGAAAAATGGTGCGCGCACCAGCAGGGAAAAACATTATGAAATCTGTGACCATTTATACTGACGGCGCATGCAGCGGCAACCCTGGACCAGGTGGCTGGGGTGCTTTGCTGATATGCAATGGCAAAGAAAAAGAATTGCATGGTGGCGAGCGCGACACCACCAATAACCGCATGGAAATGATGGGCGCTATTATGGCGCTGGAATCGCTGAAAGAACCTTGCGCCGTACTACTGGTGACGGACAGCAAATATCTACTGCAAGGCATGACTGAGTGGATTAAAGGCTGGGAAAAACGCGGCTGGAAAACAGCGGACAATAAGCCCGTGAAAAATGTGGATCTCTGGCAGCGGCTGCAAGGTGCAGTGAAGCCGCACAAAGTTGAGTGGCGCTGGGTAAAAGGCCATTCGGGCGATGTGAATAATGAGCGCGTGGATGCATTGGCCGTGGCAGGAATTCCACAAAAATAAAAAGGAGAGGCATTTGCCTCTCCTTTTTTAGTTTGTCGAAGTCAGTAGACTTCGTCAGCCTTGAGCCTGCTTCATGTGAGCGACAGAATGTCGCGTAGCGGAAGCAAATGCTAGCCACTAGAACGGCGACAAAGCGTCCAGTGCTTGCCAGCCCCAACGATTTTGCTGCACATCCATTACTTGGCCACGGCCACCATAGGTCACGCGCGCTTCCGCAATTTGCGAAATATCAATCGTATTATCGGAGTTAATATCTTCGCGGCGAATAATCCCTTTAATCGAGACTTCACGCAGGTCAAAATTCACGCGTACTTCCTGCTTGCCATCAATTACTAGATTGCCATTCGGCAAAAGCTGGGTCACGGTCGCGGCTACTTGCGTTTTAATACGCTCTTGGCGGTTGATAAGCCCTGTTCCTTCGCTTTTATTGTTATTGCTCAAATCCACCAATGAGGCAGGATTTTCTTTGCCCGGAAGAATGTTGAACAATTTATTTTCCATGCCGAATACGCTTGGCGCGCCCACGCTTTCATCGGTTTTGCGTTCACGACGGGTTTGGTTGTTCAGCTGTGCTTGGTCTTGAATTTCCACATTCACACGAATCAAATCACCCACCCGTGCGGCGCGTTGGTCACGGAAGAAGGCCCGTGCGCCCGGCTGCCAAAGCGAATTAGCATATTGTTTTCCAGGAGGTGCAACTTCTGGCGTTGGCCAAGTCATCGGCTGATAACCTTTTTTCTGGGTAGGATCTTCCACGTTTGAAAAGTCTGGTTCACGGCCAATGCGGTCCAATTTATCCAAGCCTGCAGCGCAGCCAGAAAGTGTGAGGCACAGTGCGCTGCAAGCCGCCCAATAAGAAAGAGATGTAATTTTCATGCCTATGTTTCCTTATTATTATTGTTGCAAGGACGAAAGTTGAGTGGTGGACGTGATGACCTCTGCTTCCCCATTGCCGCGTACAATGGCTTGCACAGTGCGCGCAGAATCATTGTTGCGTACGCGAATAATATCACCAACTGCCCCGGCATCCATCGTCATACCCATCGCGGTAATTTCCATGTTTTTAGCTCGGAATACCATCGTTATCGGCTTGTTTTTTTCAATCACCGCAGGGTTAGAAATTTCTTCTGTACGTACCATGCGACCAGGAGAAATAGTACGCTTGGCACTTTTACCCAAGAGTTGTGAGATGTCCGTAACAGTATTACTGCGCACGCGGTCGGCTTGCACTAATTGCATGCTGACATCTTCTTGTCGGATAATGTCGTTTGTATCAAGCACACGCACCAGCATTGGCAACTCTTTCATCGTTGTGTAACGACCAGAAAGGCGCAGAGGAGCAAGTGCGCGGCCATCTGCTTCTAGTACAATCATGGTTTCAAAGGTGCGTTTATTGGCATCAGCTCTAAACTCATGCACATAGGCTTTAATGTCTTTTTGATACTGTGCCACAGGGCTTGATAGTGTTTCTTTGAAACTAATTTTGAAATGCTCTCCCAGTTTTTCCTGAGCCAGTGCTTCACTAATCGTATGTTCAATATCTTGCGTGGTGACTTGGCGGTTATAGTCAGCGGGTTCAGCGCCAAAAGCAATCATTGGGCCCGCCACCATTAATAGCCAGCCAAGAATGAGTAATCCCCAGATATTCTTATCCATAAAAACTCCTGTGTTTGCTTTATTATTTTTCATGGTCATTACGCGCTTTGGCTAAGGGCTTGCATCATTTGGTCGGTCGCGCTGATAATTTTGGTATTCATCTCGTAAGCGCGTTGCGCGGTGATCAGGCCAGTAATCTCAGTCACAGGGTCCACGTTAGAATTCTCAAGATAACCTTGCAGAAGTTTACCAAAACCAAGTTCACCCGGACGACCTTGAATGGGATCACCGGATGAGAAAGTTTGCAGGTATAAATTATCACCGATGGTTTCAAGGCCAGCGGGGTTCACGAAGTTAATCAAATCTAATTGCCCAAGGTTTTGTGGCTGAACTTGACCAGCAATCTGAACTTCGACCTGACCAGAACCGTTTACATTCACTGAAACAGCGTCCTGTGGAATCGTGATGTTTGGTGATACACGATAACCATCAATCGTGACGATTTCACCTTGATTGCTCATTTGAAATGTACCAGCGCGGGTATAAGCAATACGCCCGTCTGGCATCTCCACTTGGAAAAATCCTCTGCCTTCAATGGCCAAGTCGAGGCTATTTTCCGTGCGTTTAATGCTTCCTTGCATGTGGTTACGGTAGGTAGCGGCGGTTTTCACCCCCATACCCACTTGTAAGCCAGTTGGAAGCGTGGTGTTGGCATCCGACGATTGGCTTCCTACGCGGCGCATATTTTGATACAGCAAATCTTGAAACTCGGCGCGCACGCGCTTATAGCCCGTGGTGGTTTGGTTCGCTAAGTTGTGCGAAATCACTTCGATATTGGTTTGTTGGGCGACCATACCGGTAGCGGCGATATCTAAAGCTCTCATCTTTTTATTCCCTCTTAAAAAATATTATTTATTTTTTCTAGTTTTGATTAAAAATTATCCATTACCATTGCCGGCATATGTTTGGCCGGTTTTGCGTTGCAGTTCATACATGGCTTCAATAAACTTTGCGGTGCTGTCCACACTGCGAGAAAGTTTAGTCAGGTGCGTGAGTTCCATCACAGGCTGAACATTAGAACTTTCTAATACACCACTTTTCACGCTGCTTCTTTCTGCAGGAAGAGCGGCTTGTTGAGTGCTAAATAGGTTGCTACCTTCGCGGTTCAAATCGTCTTTATCTGCAAATTCGACAATATTAAGCTGAGTCACTTCGTTAGTGCCTACTATAATAGAACCGTTTTCTGTAATACGAATTGGACCTGATTGGGTATCCAGCGCCACGGGCTGATTGCCAGTATCCAATACTTTATATCCTTCGGCAGTCATTAGCTCGCCATCTGCATTTAAGGTAAAAGAACCATTACGTGTGTAACGCACACCTTGTGGTGTCTGCACGCTGAAAAAGCCAGGTCCTTGAATCGCTGCATCCAACTCATTACCTGTGGCTTTGAAAGCCCCTTGTGTTATGTCACGGTAAGAGCGAATATCATTCGCAAATGCAATTTTATTGCCATCTTTTTGGCGTACAAGATAATCATCAAAGGTTACTTTTTCGCCCTGATAGCCAGTGGTGCTCACATTTGCCAGATTATTGGCCGTGACTTCCAGATCTCGGAATTGAGCCAGCTGACGAGAAAGTGCAACGTAAATACTGTTATCCATGATTTGTCTCCCTTGTGCATGTTATATATGCAGAGAGCGTGCCAATTTTTTATGCATAAAAATCAGAGAGTTGATTTTGCACATAGATGTCACACTCGGCAGTCTAAAACGTCGCTAGGTAAAAATTACCTGCCAATAATTCATGACAAAGGGCAGTGGGTTTGCTATGCCAACCACAACAGAATTTTACTTATAAGAAGGGGAGCGATATGTCGGCAGCGGCAGAAAAAGAACAAGTTGAAGGTGACGAATCATTAGACGGAGCCGAAGGTGGTTCGAAAATTGCGGGTAAAAAACGCATGATTATACTGATTGGCGCGGCCATCGTGGTATTGGTAGGTGTTGGTGCGGGGTTGTTTTTCAGCGGAATTCTTGGCGGTAAAAAAGAAGAAGTGAAAGAAGTGGCCGCTGCTCCTTCTGGCCCAATTTTTTACGACTTGCCAGAGTTTATTGTAAATCTGAATACGGGCGGCAAACAAGTGAGTTTCTTGAAACTTAAAGTGACGCTTGAGCTTGCAAAAGATACGGATGCCCCCATTATTGAACAACAGCTTCCGCGTGTGACTGACAGCTTTAACACCTATTTGCGTGAGCTGCGTGCAAGCGATTTGTCAGGTTCTGCTGGGATGTATCGTTTGAAAGACGAACTTTTACTGCGTTTAAGCAAAACGATTGAAGGCGCGCAAGTGAAAGACATTCTTTTCAAAGACGTTTTGATTCAGTAATCTCCTAACAGCTGTTAACCCTTTGGTGCTGGATGATTTTTTCATTTGGCATATAATGTGAATAAGAAAATTAGCATAAACAGGAAATGTTGGGACGAGTGTATTAGCTATGAGCGATACGAACGACACAAGCCAGATGACTGATGATGAACGCGCCGCTGCTGAGTGGGAAGCGTCTTTAGCGGCTGAAGCAGAAGGTGGTGCTGCCAGTGTAGAAGCTGAAATGGTCAGCGAAGATGGGCGCGTTCTCAACCAAAATGAAATTGATTCATTGCTTGGTTTTGATACAGGTGATGTTATCGGAAAACCCACCAGTGGAATTCACGCGATTCTAGATAAATCATTGATGGCCTATGAAAAGCTACCAATGATTGAGGTGGTCTTTGACCGCTTAGTGCGCATGATGTCGACATCGCTTCGCAATTTTACGTCCGACAGTGTGGATGTAAGCATCGACTCCATGATTTCCATGCGTTTTGACGATTATCTAAATTCTATCCCATTGCCGGCGATGCTCGTAATTTTTCGTGCGATTGAGTGGGAGAATTTTGGTTTAGTTACTATAGATAGCTCCCAAATTTATTCGACGGTGGACGTGTTGCTTGGTGGGCGGCGTGCCCAACGCCCGATTCGTGTGGAAGGCCGCCCCTACACAACGATTGAGCAAGATATTGTGCAGCGTATGGTTGAGGTGATGCTGCATGATATGAGTAGTTCGTTTGACCCGATTAGTCCGGTGACATTCCAGCTAGAGCGATTAGAAGGAAATCCACGTTTTGCAACCATCACCCGTCCTTCTGATGCGATTTTACTTGTCCGCTTGCGGGTGGAAATGGAAGAGCGTGGTGGTAGTGTTGAGATTGTGTTACCGCATAATACTCTCGAGCCTATTCGTGAATTGCTTTTGCAAATGTTCATGGGGGAAAAATTTGGCCAGGATAAAATGTGGGAACGCCACATTGCCCGCGAAGTGCGTAGCACCAAGGTGGATGTGGACGTGATCCTAGATGAGAAAAAAATGCAATTAAGTGACGTGCTAAACTTCAAAGTTGGGACGACGTTATTGCTCAATCGTGCACCAGATGATTCGGTGCAGCTTAAGTGTAATGGCGTGCATTTGGGATCTGGTAAGGTTGGCCGTGTGGGGGACAATGTCGCTGTACGCTTGAACGATCCGCTGAAGTCGCGCCCACCAGAGCCGGAGGCCTAAGCTATGGAAAGCAGTATCATTCTGACTTTACTCGCGGACATCGTTGTAGCTCTCATGCTCGCTGTGACCATTTTCTTTTGTTTCAAACTTAATCGCCGCATCATGGTTTTGCAGGATAGCAAGGGTGATATGGCGCAACTTATTCGTAAATTTGATGAGACCACGATTCGTGCGTCTGAGAGCATTGCTGATTTGCAAAAAGTGAGTGTGAAACTGCAAGAAGAAGTGAGTGAGCATATTCAAAAAGCAAATTTTGTGGCCGACGATTTGGCCTTTATGATTGATCGCGGGAAAAAAGTGGCGAACAGCATCAAGCAATCCAGTGCTCCAACTTCTGCGCCTGCAGAAGTTGTGCGTTCTGCGCGTAGTGCAACAGCGCCGACATCACGGCAGTCTGCGTCGTCAGCTCCGAGCGTAGAAAATAACCAAAGCGAGAATATTCAAAGCGAAACAGTGCGTACCACGCCAAATCCTCCGCCTGCTACTGGCCGTGTGAGCGCAGTGCGACAACGAAGTAAAGCCGAAGAGGAGTTGCTAGCGGCACTTCGTAATACCTCCGAATCCTAGGAAAGTTTTTTAGTTATGCCACGTTTTCGCTTATTGCCAGTCTTGATGGTATTTTTGATTGTACTGTTTGGTGCAAAAATGTTCGACGTTGCCACGGGTGTCAAGAATATGAACCATATGATGGCGAATCCTGCTGTGGCAGAAGAGAAAAAAGAAGCAGTTAAAACAGAATCACAAAAAGAAGCAGAAGCCACAGGCGATAAAGAGCTTCCTCAGGACCATGGTGCGAAACAGGCAAATGAAAAAGCTGAAGAAACCGCTGCCGCAGAATTTGAAAACCCAGCCCTGACTAAAGATGCTGAAAAGGCCAAACAAGGCATGGCAAAAGAATTCAGTCAGGTAGAAATTGATTTGCTACAAAACCTTTCCCAGCGTCGTCTTGAGCTGGAGAAGTTAGAAGGTGAAGTAAAACTGAAAGAGAATATGCTCAAGGCAACAGAAGAGCGCCTGAATGCAAAATTTACTGATATGAAAGCATTGAAAGAGGAACTTTCGCGCTTGTTGGTAGGCTATGAAAAAGAAGAAGATGCCAAAATTAAAAGCCTTGTGAAAATTTATGAAAATATGAAACCAAAGGACGCGGCACGTATTTTTGAGCAGTTGGATATGCCTGTTTTATTATTGGTGGCAGATCGTATGTCGGAGCGTAAAATTGCTCCTATTTTTGCGAGCATGACGCCAGAGCGCGCGAAACAACTCACCATCGAGCTGGCAGAGTCGCAAAAGGTAAAAGAAAAATTTGATGCACCCGCTGATGAAGCTGCTATTGCGCCGCTTCCATAAGCCGTGTACTCGCGCTATAAATAATCCATGCGCGAACTAGTTTCTTCTCTCACTCCCTATTTTTACTCCATTCGTACGCTCAAAGGTGTGGGAGACGCGTTTGCCGAGCATTTCGCTCGATTGCTTGGCGTACAGGCTCCCACCTTACGCGATTTAGTGTTTCATCTGCCATCGGACATAGTCGTGCGCGCGCGGCCTGCCAATATTGTGCAAGCCCCTGAAGGCCAACCCGTGGTTCTTAAGATAAAAGTTGTCGAGCATCAACCACCGCGTGGTGGCAAGCGGTGGGGGGGGAAATCATCGCCGTATAAAGTATGGTGTTCAGACGATTCAGGTCATTTAACGTTAGTGTTTTTCAGTGCGCGTGGGGACTATTTGCTCAAGCAACTTCCCATTGGCCAAGAGCGTGTGATTTGCGGCGTATTTGAGCGCAGCGCGCATGGTTGGCAAATCGTGCATCCAGACGTCATTGCGATGCCAGATAAAATCGCAGAATATGCGGGCGCTCAACCGCTTTATCCCCTCACTTATGGCCTCACGCAAAAATCCATTCATCGCACTATCAGCCAAGCGCTTGCTAAACTAGCGCCTTTGTCTGAATGGCTTGACGAGGCGTTACTTCTGCAACGTGGATGGCCAACATTTCTAGCGGCACTTACCCAACAACATCACTGTAAAGACGAAACGCAGATGATGCCGCTAGCTCCCGCGCGGGCGCGGCTTGCCTATGATGAAGTGTTAGCTAGCCAATTAGCGTTAGCACTGGTGCGTGCGCGTATGAAAAAACAACCCGCCACGCCTGTGGCGGGGCATTATCAATTAACCAAAAAGCTATTGGCGCAATTACCATTTGAACTGACGCAAGGGCAGCGTAAAGTACTGCGTGAGATTGCAGACGATATGGCGAGTGGCGAGCGCATGTTACGCTTGCTTCAAGGCGATGTTGGGAGTGGAAAAACCTTAGTGGCATTACTTTCCATGCTGCAAGTGGTGGAGGCAGGGGGGCAGGCGGTGCTAATGGCCCCTACCGAAATTCTTGCGCGGCAACACCACAAAACCTTCACACAATTATTAGAAAAAATGAATATTCCTGTGGTGCTGCTGACAGGCAGTGTAAAATCGGACGAACGTAAACAAGCATTGGAAGCACTGGCAGAAGGCCATGCGCCTATTATCATCGGCACGCACGCACTCTTTCAGGAAAAAGTAGAATTTGCGGATGTGCGCTTGGTGGTGATTGATGAGCAGCATCGGTTCGGTGTGGCGCAGCGCATGCAGCTAAGCCAAAAAGGTGTCGCGCCCCACATGCTGCTGATGACGGCCACGCCCATTCCGCGCACGTTGGCCATGACGGCATTTGGGGATATGGACAGTTCCGTGCTGCAAGAAAAACCAGCAGGCAGGCAACCGATTGACACGCGCGTGATGCCGCTTTCCAAAGCACAGGATGTGTTGACGGCCATTCCGCGCGCCACCGCGCAAGGCAATAAAGTGTACTGGATTTGCCCGCATGTGGAAGAGCAAGAAGACGCGCTGGTGCCGTCCGACATTGCGGCGGCGGAAACACGCTTTTTAGAATTCAAAACCCGTTTTGGCGGTCGTGTGCGGTTGGCGCATGGCCGCATGAAGCAGTCTGAGCGTGAAGCAGCAATGGCTGATTTTGCGGGAGAGGCAGCCGATATTCTGGTTGCGACCACGGTGGTCGAAGTGGGAGTCGATGTGCCAGAAGCCACCATTATCGTGATTGAACATGCAGAAAAATTTGGACTGGCGCAGCTGCACCAATTGCGCGGGCGGGTGGGGCGCGGTAGCAAGCCGTCTTCTTGCATTTTGCTTTATACCGACCCGCTGGGTGAGAATGGCCGCGCCCGTTTGCAAACGATGCGCGATACGGAAGATGGTTTTCGCATTGCCGAAGAAGATTTGCGCCTTCGTGGGGCAGGCGAGGTATTGGGCACGCGCCAAAGCGGCATGCCCACTTTTCAGCTCGCGGATTTATCCGCGCATGCCTCTTTAATTCCGATGGCGCATGACGATGTGAAGCTGATACTAGCGCGAGACCCACAGCTGCAAAGCCCGCGTGGCCAAGCGCTGCGCACCTTACTCTATTTGTTTAAGCACGATGAAAAAGTAAAATATCTATCGGGTGGCTAGTAGTTGCTGGAAAATATCCACTGCATTTTTTGCAGGAGATTGTTGGTGTGGGGTGGCAAGTTTGGCAATGGCTACGCGCGTGCCTTCGAGTTGAGATTTACGCCCAGAAGCACTCAGCAGTTGGTGTAGTGCGGGCGCAAGCACATCTTCATGGCATTCTTCCTGCACATGTTCAGGGAATACAAATCGGTCT
>JAIXRX010000089.1 GCA_027485005.1 Alphaproteobacteria bacterium | reverse complement strand
TGTTGCGCGGCGAGAAGGATGTTAAAACAGCGATGAATGAATTGCTGGAACGCCCGCTCACTGTTGAAATCCGTCAGACCAGCCTTTAGTTAATAACAGCGCTGATTTGAACTTATAAAGTGCCGCAACGAACGGCTATTTTATCAAATGGTTGGGAGACAGGATGTACTCGCAGCGGGCAAGCCCTTGCTGCGTAGCAAACGCTAAATTCGCTGCGCTCATTAAGCTTTTTGTCGAACCTGCCTATCGCAGCTTCTCATCTCTTACACCCATAACCATAAAAAAAGCCGCATGAAGCGGCTATTTTATGAAATGGTCGGGGAGACAGGATTCGAACCTGCGACCCTCTGGTCCCAAACCAGATGCGCTACCAGACTGCGCTACTCCCCGACTAGGAGTGTATTGATATTCGCGAACCGCGCAGCTGTTAGCTGTTTTATCTGCCCATTCTGGCTTTCGCCTTCATGGGTGGCAGACTGCGCTACTCCCCGACTTAATATTGAACCCATAACCATCTGGCGGTTAGAGGCGATACGTTTCACTCAAAAAAGCGGAACGCGGAGTGTCTCTAAACTGTTTTTTTACAGATGTGTAGTGTTTTTTTCTTTCTTAACGCAAGAAACTTGTCATAAAGCCCCCATGAGTAGCAAACGCGTCCTAATTTCCATGGAAGATGTAGTGGTCAATTTTGGCGGAAAGCCTTTGTTTGACGGCGTTGGGCTGCATATTTTGGAAGGCGACAGGGTGTGTCTAGTTGGCCGCAATGGTGCAGGAAAAACCACCCTCATGCGTCTGCTGCAAGGCGAATTGGAGCTGGATGCGGGCGAACGCTTTTTTATTCCGGGGCTAAAGATTGGGTATTTGGGGCAAAAGATTGACTTTGACCTGAACCAGACCATTAAAGATTTTGTGATGGGCGGCTTGGACAAAAGTGACCACCATGAGGGCAAGCATTATTTGGCGGATATGGCGCTGCAACCCTTTGCGCTGGATGCGGACGCCACTTTGGGCACGCTTTCGGGTGGGCAGTTGCGCCGCGCGGCCCTTGCGCGCTCCTTGATTGCCGACCCCGATATTTTGCTGCTGGACGAGCCAACCAACCACTTAGACGTGGAAGCGATTGAGTGGCTGGAAGAAATGATTAAGCGCTTTAAGGGCGCGGTGCTGTGTGTGAGCCATGATCGCGCGTTTTTGAAAAATATCTCGCAAAAAGTGTTTTGGATTGACCGCGGGATTATCCGCACCTTCCCGCGGGGCTATGGCGAATTTGACGAATGGGCCGAAGGGATTATTGAGCAAGAAGCGCGCGAGCTGCAAAACCTGCAAAAGAAATTGGAGCAGGAAGAGGCATGGACGCAGGGCGGGGTTTCCGCGCGCCGCAAACGCAACCAGCGCCGCATGAACGAGCTATTCCGCCTGCGTGAGAAATTGCAGCACGACAAAGCGGCCTATAACCAAACGTTGCGCACGATTGAACTCGATCCGCTTTCGCCCGCGCAGGCGTCAAAAATCATTGCGGAATTTAAGGGCGTGAATAAATCCTTTGAGCGCGACGGCAAAAAGATTCCGATTCTTGAGAATTTCCACATGCGCGTGATGCGCGGTGACAGGATTGGTGTGCTGGGGAAAAATGGCAGCGGAAAATCGACGTTCTTGAAGTTGCTGATTGGGGAAGAGACGCCCGATGAAGGGTTTATTCGCCGCGGCAAAACCATTGATGTAAGCTATTTTGACCAGAATCGCGTACAGATCGACCCCACGATGACGATTGCCAAAACCTTGTGCCCAGATGGCGGAGATTTGGTGAAAATCGGGCAGGGGGAAGAAGCGCGCACGCGCCATGTGTGTGGCTATTTAAAGGACTTTTTGTTTGACCCGAAAATCTGGCGCGACCGTGTGGGAACGCTTTCAGGTGGCCAGCAAAACCGCCTGATGCTGTCTAAAATTCTGGCCACTCCCGGCAATGTGTTGATTCTGGATGAGCCGACGAACGACCTTGACATGGACACGCTCGACATGTTGCAGGAGATTTTGTCGGACTATCAAGGCACACTTTTGATTGTGAGCCACGACCGCGACTTCCTTGACCGCACGGTGACCAAGGTGCTGGCATTTGAAGGGGATGCGGATGTGCAAGGCTATGTGGGCGGCTATAGCGATTATGTGCGGATGAAAACAGGCGCCTTTGCCAAAAGCTCCATGTCCGCACCACTGGTAAAAAAGCAAACAGGGCAGGTGGCAGAGGCTGAAAAACCAAAGGCTGCCAAAGTTTCTTTCAAAGTGAAACATGAATGGGAAACGCTGCCAGAAAAAATCAAAAAGCTAGAAGCGGAGCTCATGGACATTAAAGCCAAACTTTCGGATGCGACGTTATATACCAAAGCGCCAGAGGAATTTGACCGCGCCACCCGCCGCTATAGCACCGCGCAAAAAGAGCTGGATGCCGCAGAGAATCGCTGGCTAGAGCTGGAAGAATTACTGGGCGAGGCGTCTTAAAAATAGACGTACATCACGCAGGTGGTGGCGGTAGAGGTGAGTTGATAGGCTGTGCCCGTGGTGCAGGTGCCGCCAGTCCAGTGAAAGCCTTGCCATTTGCCAGTGGTGGGCAAACCATCATCAACTTTCGTATCAAGCGAAGCTGCTTCATCTGGTTTGAATATATATCCTTCCAGCATGTAGCCTGATGATTCGGTGGCCACCATGAAACGTAAGTTTGGGGTGCTGTAGGCGGTAAATTGCAAACCCGATTTAGCACCAAAACGTAAGGCGGGTACATTCGTCTCAACTACACTCACGCCAAAGTTGGTGGCAACCACGGTGGCGGTGCCAGAGTAATTCCCTGCAATAAGCCCAGAAAGCGAAAGCTGTTGCCATGCGCGGTAGCTTTCAAAGGCGGTGGTGGTGGTGGAGTTGGGGCTGATGGTGCCGTCATTATTGCCATTAGTGGTGGCTGCCCAATAGCTGGCGGCGTTGTTCAAATCCCCCGGCAGACCGTTATATTTGAGTTTGAACGTATTGACGGCGGTTTTGTATTTGTTGATGTCCGCTGCCACGCTATTTAGCTCGCTTGCGCGAATCAAATCTTGGCCAGTAAGAATCCCACCCGTGATAAGGCCGATGATGACCAGCACAATGGCCAGTTCGACCAGAGAGAAGCCTTTAGTTTTTAGATCAGGCATAAAAATTCTTTCTGCAGGGTATTATAAATCAAAAGACATAGAGCATGCGACAGCCGTATTACTTAAAACATAAGTAGCAGACACTGCGGTACTGCTAGAGCACCCGGGCGCATGTCCACTTCTAATCAAGCCTACCACAGGTAGCCCATCATCATATTTAGTATCAATAGAGTTTGCCTCGCTGGTTGTGAGGGCATTGCCATAAGTATAAATATCAGTTGTGCCAGTTAATGAACCAAAATGAAGACGGTTTTTGATAGTATTAACATATGCAAATGCATCTGCGTTTGAAGTAAAGGTAAAGCCTGCGGAGCTAATTTTGCTAGCAGCAATATTTGTGCCTATGATGGCTGTGTTTGCAGTATAAGAACCTGTATAACTCCCAGGTACAAGTCCTGCGTTGGCCAAATGTTGCCACGCACGAATAGACTCACCTGCCCATTCTATGACACCATCATTATCTCCGTTGCATGTTTGGGTTCCTGTTCCCGTACCGCTTGGGCAACCGCCGGACGCTGTCCCCCAATAAGCGGTGGCATTAGCTATATCGCCTGGCACACCATTATATTTGAGTTTAAAGGTATTGACGGCGGTTTTGTATTTGTTGACATCCGTCATGACAGAATTAAGCTCGCTTGCGCGAATGAGGTCTTGGCCAGTAAGAATTCCACCCGTGATAAGGCCGATGATGACCAGCACAATGGCAAGTTCGACCAGAGAGAAACCTTTAGTTGTTTTGTTCATCATCAAAAACTTTCTTATTTTTTACATCTTAATCAAAAATGCACAAACGCTGGCGCTATTGGAAACAGTGTAGGTGGCAGTGGCTGTAATGTTATCCACGCAGCCGCCACACCCCGTAATCATATTGCCAACACTTGGTTTGCCATCGTCCATTTTGGTGTCGATGCTCATGGCCTCTGCGGGAGTGAGGACTGAGCATGTGACTGGAGCGTCTGAAGCAGTGGCCGCGCCAAACACCATATTATTTCTTAGAGGAATGGTAATGCCCCAAGGCCCTGCGCTGTAATACCAGCCCCAACCTGCGGCTTTGATTCTTGATTCGGGGGTATTGGTGCCCAGCACACTACCGCCGCCAGAGTGAGTGCCGGAGTAGGTTCCTGGAATTAAGCCAGCTAGCGCAAGATGTTGCCATGCACGGTAGGTTTCGTTGTGGTTTTCCATAAAGCCGTCGAAATCACCGTTGCAGGTTTGGGTGCCAGTGCCTGCGCCGTTCGGGCAGCCGCCAGACGCCGTGCCCCAATAGGAGGTTGCATTGCTGATGTCGCCCGGAAAGGCATTATATTTCAGCTTAAAGGTATTCGCAGCAGTGGTGTATTTATTATAGTCTGAAATAACGCTATTCATTTCACTTGCACGAATCAAATCTTGGCCAGTGAGAATACCACCCGTGATAAGACCAATGATAACGAGCACAATGGCAAGTTCAACCAGAGAGAAACCGCGTTGGCGCATGGGTTATTCCTTTTTTAATGAAAAGATAGCGTAGCTTACCCTATTTTAAACTTCCCCACAACGGGGGCGTGGTCGCTTGGTTTTTCCCAAGCTCGGTTGCCGCTGTCAATCCATGTGTCTTGCATCATGTCGGTGGCTTGGGGGTTGAGGAGCAGATGGTCAATCCGCAAACCTTTGCCTTGCTCATAGGCACCCCCGCGATAATCCCACCAGCTATAGGCGTGTTCGGTGGGGCGCGCTTCGCGATACGCATCCACAAATCCCATGTTTTTTAGTGCGCGAAAATGCTGGCGTTCCGCAGGGTGAAAGCACACTTGACCGTCCCAACGTTTGGGGTCGTAAATGTCCATTTCCTCTGGCGCTACGTTATAATCACCGCCTAGCACAATCGCTTCGTCCAAGCCCTGCCAGCTTTGCATTTTGCGATAAAGCCGCTCGAAGAAGCGCATTTTATACGCGAATTTTTCGGAGTCTGGCGCTTCACCATTCGGCACATACACACTCGCCACGCGCACCGCTGCGTGCGGCAAACACACCACGCCTTCAATAAAACGCGCTTGTTCGTCGCTCGCATCATTATCTAAGCCGCGAGAAATATCGTCGAGCGGAAAGCGTGAAAGTATCGCCACGCCATTATAGGTTTTCTGGCCATGGAGCGCGATGTTATAGCCTAAATCTTCAATCTCGGTGCGCGGAAAACCCTCATCCACCGTTTTGAGTTCTTGCAGCAACACCACGTCTGGCGCGGCTTCGCGCAGCCAGCGTTCCACCACCGGCAGGCGTGCTTTAATCGAGTTCACATTCCATGTGGCGATGGTGATTTCGGTCATGATTTACATCGAAAACGAGTTGCCGCAACCACAGCTGGCCGTGGCATTGGGGTTTTTAATTTCAAACGCAGAACCCACCAAGCCCGA
>JAIXRX010000025.1 GCA_027485005.1 Alphaproteobacteria bacterium | reverse complement strand
TTTTTAGCAAGAGCCGCTTTTGCAGAATCAACGATAGCAGCAAAAGATGTCGGTTCGCTGATAGCGAGTTCAGACAATACTTTGCGATCCAGCGTGATGCCAGCAAGGTTCAAGCCGTTGATGAATTGTGAATAGGTGATATCGAACGGGCGAACCGCCGCATTGATACGTTGAATCCACAAAGCACGGAAGTTACGTTTTTTGTTGCGGCGATCGCGGTAAGCATATTGCAAACCTTTTTCGACTTTTTCAATCGCAACACGGAAACAAGACTTCGCACGACCGCGATAGCCTTTTGCCATTTTCAAAACTTTTTTGTGACGGGCGTGGGCGGTAACGCCACGAGAAACATTAGCCATCTAAATTCTCCCTCTTAACCGTGTAAGAATAGTTTAACGATACGAGCATCACAATCTTTCAAAATCGTGGTGCCGCGAGCGTTACGGATGAATTTCTGGCTGCGTTTCACCATACCATGGCGTTTGCCAGCTTGACCAGCACGGACCTTGCCCGTAGCGGTCAAAGAGAAGCGCTTTTTAGCGCCGCTTTTGGTCTTCAACTTTGGCATTTCAAAACCTCATAAACTAAAGGTGGAACAAAGCTAACATAAGGCATGCCAATAGCCCAGATAGCAACAAGAGGGTAGGTTTCTAGCGTGAGTGGTAGGAAATGCAAGTAAAAAGTGGCTAAAGTTTAGCCAATTGGCCAACCACAGGAGTGTTACGGCGTTCTGCCTCGCGTTCAACGGCAGATTTTAAGGAATTTACCGTGGTGGGGCGGGTGCTGTCCACGGCGCCTTGTTGCATTTGCTGTTGTGCTAATTGCTCAACGGTGGTTTTGCTGATGCTTGGCGTGGTTGGTGTTTGGCGGCTGGCAATAATTTCGTTCAGGCGCTGCTGCATGGCAGGGCTTGGCACATTCACGTCGGGTTGATTGGCAAGGCTTACCGTTTTTGCTTTAGGTTGCAGCGGTGAATCAGGCGCCATGTAAGGCACATTTACGTCGCGTGCATGACCATCATGTGAAAGGGTTGGGTCAATCCAACTGCCCGTGTAAAGCGCATCTGCCCCATTAGCAATTTGCTTAAATGCAGGGGCTTCAATACCGAAAGTACTACCCATAAGCCCGCAGGTCATGGCTCCGAGTGCGGCGGCTGCCATGCCACCAATGGCTTCAATGCCAATTGCATGCGCAATCCCCAAGCCCAGCGGGCCGCCCAGCAAAGCCCCAACAATCAAGCCAATGATCATCACTTTTGGGTTAAACCACGATTTCTTTTCTGGTGCGGGAGTAGGTTCTGGGTTCAAGCCATCACGAATTCGCTCTTTTTTAATATCCAATGCTTCGCGTGCTGCCGCTTGGGTAGAGGCTTGAATGCCTGTATCCGCAAAGACATGGATGCCTTCTCTAATACCAAGGCCCGTCACGGCGGCTACAATCCCCCAACCAGCCGCAGCACCTAATCCACCGGTAGCCACTGTGAGGGCTGCCACAATCAGTCCACCAATCGCTGCACCCAGCAAGCCGCCAACGGTTGCACCACCGGCCACGCCGCGCATATTACCCAACATGCCGCTCCAGAAGGACTTGTCGAAATATTGATAATAAAGACGGGTGTACTCTTCTTGGCGCTGCATCGTGGTAATGCTTGGCGTCGCCAGTTTATTTTTTGCTTCTTCTTCGGTCATGTTCAAAATGGCGTCTTCTTTAGCTTTGCCGATTTTGCTCGGGCCAGTGACTTTGCCATTCAACCATTCGTCTGTGTAGTTAAAGATGGATTTGAATTTCGAACGATCCACGCCATAAGATCCACCAAATAGGCCGCCCAGCAATCCACCCGCAAGCACGCCTGATACGGCGGTGCCACCAATATGCAATGCGCCAAGCGCCACTGCGGGTAACCCAAAGCCAAGTAGCGCACCAATCGCAGCGCCCACCACCATCACAGGAATGCCCACTTTGGGGTGGAACCATGTGCCTTTGTCACGGTCTTCTGGCACCTCGTAATGATGCCCAAAACCAGGGGTAGGGGAATCAAGCGAATAGGAAATACCGTCCGTGGAGCCGGGGTAGCGCATACGCATTTCTTCTTCTGCATGGGTAGCGGCTGCGGCCCCCGCAGAGGTGCCAACCCCACCCATGACACTGCCAGCAAATAACGAACCCAAACCAGCAAAAGCAGCCACCACAGGCGCTATTCCAAGACTTCCAAAAACTCCAAGGCCAAGCAAACCCGCGCCTGAGAAGATCGCCGCGCCAATCACAGCACCAAGCAGCAAGCCACTAAGCATGCCGCGGAACATGCCCATAACATGCCCTTTATACGAACCCCAAAGGGTACGATAATAGTACGTCCCTTCTTGCGGTGTATTCTGAGGCGGCAATGTGGTTTGCGTGTCTTCAGCCATGGTTAAAACAGAGTTCTCCTAATAGTACATACTTGCATTATGCCACGAAATGGTGACTATAGTGTTAAGATTTTATGACATTTTTTTAGCTAAGTGCATGTTTTTATGGCGGCTTTTCTTCCGGTGATGATTTTTCTAACCAGTTGGTTTATTCTGCTGTTTGTTTGCTTGCCTTTTGTGTCAGAAAATGCAGGAAAAACAACCTATTACAAAGCCTTTGCCGCGAATACACTTCTTAGTTTGCTTGTGTCGGTGGGATGTACTTTATGGCTTTTATAATATCATTGTTTATGAGTGTGTTAGTCCCTCTATTGGCTGTTTCAGCGGATGAAGTGACCTGTGACGACACGATTTATCGCCCCGACCCATCGGTGGATTATCAATCAGGGGTGGATGCACGCGGGCAGGCGGTGGCACCAGCCGACTTGCCAGGAAGTGCAGGGGCGCAGTCCAAGGATTTCGCGGTGCCGCTCACCATGGGCGTGCCAGTGGATAGCTACCTCAATAAATCCCGCAAGCGCACCGCTGAAGCGCAAGCTAAAAAGCAGCAGGAAAACCCTTTACAACCCGCGCCCAAACCGGTGGATGTGAACGCCTATAATGCCGATTTGTCCGACACGCGCGTCTGGCCAGTGCAAGGCACAGTGACAGCTAAAGGTGTGGAGTTTGAAGGCATTCCGCAAGTGGCAGGGCCATGCCCAGGCCCCACCAAAGA
>JAIXRX010000054.1 GCA_027485005.1 Alphaproteobacteria bacterium | reverse complement strand
TCTCTTAGTGATGAAACATAAGCCGCATGGCCTTGTTTTTGCTGGCTAGCATCAAATTGCTTGCCCCATTGTGGGTTGCCGCGCAGCATTTCTACCCCGTCATTCACTGGGGCATTAGCCAAGATCTCATTTGCTTTCTCTACTTTTTGCTGAGCTTCGAGATTTTTGGCTTCTTTACGGCTGCCCGCACCAGCAAAAAAGCGGCTAGAAAAATATAAGCCTGCAGTACAGACAGAGGTATAAAACGCTTCAAATACACCTATTTTGAACAGCTCTGGAACATCATATTTAGCAAAACGCTGGGTAAATTTCGGCCATTCTTTCGAGATATATTTGCCCAATTTCAAACCAGGATCTTGGAACATAATGGTGTTAAGGTCGCGTCCATTAATTTTGGTCCGATCCAAAATCACTGCCACCGGCACCACAATCGAAACCGTGGCGA
The DNA here is from genome assembly GCA_027485005.1 of Alphaproteobacteria bacterium. Classification (GTDB taxonomy): domain Bacteria; phylum Pseudomonadota; class Alphaproteobacteria; order Rickettsiales; family JAIXRX01; genus JAIXRX01. Next base: position 2,158 of record JAIXRX010000054.1, on the reverse strand, counting down.
GGCGTCCGCCCAGCACACTTAGCCATGATTGTTTAGGTTCGGCTTTATACACGCTATCATCTTTAGGTTTAGTACCCAGCGCACTGTCAATACTACGTCCAATATCCTCGCGGCGATCTTCAAATAATTTAACGAAAGGCGCCATCAATGAACCATCAAGGAAAGAGAAGGTCACCATTTTGGCAACATCCGCTTGCTCGTGATTCAAGCCAATGCTTTCTAGTTTTCCAACCATCCAGTCGCCACGGCGCTGGAAGAAATTTGCAAATTTTCCAAATAGTGGTTTACCAAGATTCGCCATTTCCTCTGGGGAAAGTTTTTTGCCCTTGAAATCTTGATCATAATCGATGTGGCGGAATACTTTTTGTAGTTCACGCTCAATGGTAGAGGTTTCTTTTTTCAACTGTTTAGGGGTAAGGTTTGCCACACCATCTTTTAAATGGCTAAGGCCTTTCTCGACGACATTCCCAAGCTCTTCATGAATGCTTCCTTCCAAACGCGGCAAACGTTTGAGCTTCGCAAGCGCCAGCTGATTGGTGGAAACTTCAAGTGTTTCAAGACCTAGCTTTTCAGTCAGTGCGGCATGTTGAAAATTAAATTTAGCGGGCTTGGCGTGAATAATTTCACCATCAATCAAGCGTGAGTTACCGCGGCTTGTGAGATAGGTGAAGACAATCGAAATCGCCATTACGCCAAAATTGGTGAAAAACGGATAAAGAAAAACGTCGAAGGCCTTTAGCCCTGTCGTACGCGCAAATTTTTCGGGTGTAGCTGTTTTTTGAGGCGAGGCATCCACTTGTTTAGCTGCCGCCGCGGGCGTTGACTCTGGGCTCTGGTTTGCCACCGCTTGCATTGCCAGATTAAAACTGGTGCTGTTTTGTGCGTGTGGTGCGTGCGCAGGAACTGCAGGCGCAGACAGGTCATCACCCACCATTGCGGAAGCAACAGGTGCAGACACACGTGCAGACGTCCAATCCTGAACGCCAACATCACTGGTAATATGGGGTTTAAAATGCAGTGCTTCCACGGGTTCCTTTTCGTTTTATCTCTTGGCAATATACCAAAAAAAATCACTAGAAATGTTAAAGTTTTATGACATTTGACAACTCAACGCTTGCCAAAATGGATTGCACCCTCATTTTTACCCCTTCCGACGCTCCTAAACTAGGCGCAAAGTGAGAGAATACCCTCATGCATCGGAGAAAACATCATGGCCAGAAAAACGATTCAACCCAGCACCACCGAACGCTTAGAGCGCGCTGCAGACGATATCATCGCCCGCAAACTCAATGAGCTAGAGTCCAGCCTCAGCAAGCTACTATCCTCGACACTTAGCAGCCAGTGGCCGGACGCGCGTGGCTCAGACTCAGAAGAATCAAATGGTCGCAGCGCCAGCACCTCAGATCTGCTGGGCAATCGAGCCATCAGTTTACTTTTGCGTCAATTACCCAGTTTACTCGGCGGCGGCTCTCGCAAAAAAATGACCAGTAGTAGTGTTGAAACGGAAAGATCTGCTGTCGGGCGTCAGCGTTTTTCAAGTAGTCGCGCCCAACAAGAAGCGGAATGGGCCGCGACACGTATGCAATCAGAACGCTATCAATGAGATTCTTGCAAACGGTGCGCCGCTATTTTATGACATACCTATGAAATCATCACATTGCCCTATTTGTCAAAAGCCTACCGTCGCCGAACATCGCCCGTTTTGTTCGGAGCGTTGTCGCCTGCGTGATCTTGGCCAATGGCTGAGTGGTGGCTACGCTGTGCCTAGCCTTGAAAATGAGCTGCCCGAGGATGGTGATTTACCAGACGAATACACGCATTAGTCATTGTTTATGGCATTTTATGCAATTTTAAGTTGTATTTCTGATCAACTTTCATTACCCTATTTACAAGCTACATGCTGCTTAGGGAAATCCACAATGTCATTGCAATCATTGCCTGTTCATATCAGCAGACCCCGTCAGAATACGCAGCATCCCATGGCGGCTGGTCTAAAAATTCATTTTCACTTTCGTACCTTGGAAGAAGCGCATCGGCTTGCAAACATGCTATCCAACCTTTATCCCGAGCCCGAAAGAGTGGTCTATGGGCTCAGGGAAATGTTGATTAACGCTGTCGAGCACGGCAACCTTGGGATTTGCTTTGCAAGAAAAGCTGA
>JAIXRX010000031.1 GCA_027485005.1 Alphaproteobacteria bacterium | reverse complement strand
TCGGGCAGTTTTTTACGCAACGTTTCATAGTCAAATTCGTGGCTCATATGGTGCAAGATAGCGCGTTTTGGGCGCACGCGTTTAATCCATTGCAGCGTTTGCTCCAGATGTGAATGGGTGTGCGATGGCGTGGTTTTTAGGCAGTCCACCACCCAAACCTCAACGCCTTGAAGGGCTGCAAACGCTGCGTCATCCAACGAACTAACATCCGTTGAATAGGCAAAATTTCCCACACGAATACCAAGCGAGGTAGTTTTGCCGTGTATTTGGTTGAACAATTGTACAGTAAATCCAGCAATCTCGTGGGTTGCCACCGCTTCTACTATATTAGCAATCAATTTATGGGTGCCATATTCAGGCAGAGCCTCGCGGAAACGGAACGGAAAGCGGGTTTGTAAATCCGCCATCGTTTTCGCGTCGCCATAAATATCAAGCGCTCGGCCAGCGTTATAATTGAGTGAGCGTGTGTCATCAATCCCGTGCGTGTGGTCGGCATGCGCGTGGGTATATAAAATCGCATGCACGGTCGAAAGATTTTGCCGCAATAATTGTTCGCGCAAATCTGGTGATGTATCAATTAGTAGTTTTTTGCCGCGCTGTTTGAGTAGAATGCTCGCGCGGCTGCGTTTGTTTTTGGGGTTGTCGCTTTTGCACACGGCGCATTGGCAGCCCACCAGCGGCACGCCACCCGAAGAACCACAGCCTAAAATCGTGACAGTTAACCCCTGCTCTATGGTTAGCCCCTGCTCCATTTCTAGTCTTTCGGCGCTTGTGCGCGGGTAAATAAATCAAAGAAATTTTGGGTGGTTACGCGCTCGACTTCTGCGACGGAAACGCCTTTAATTTCCGCCAGTTTTTTGGCCACCAGCGCAGTGTAAGCGGGTTCGTTTGGTTTGCCGCGATGCGGGTCTGGCGCGAGGTAGGGCGCATCCGTTTCCACCAATAATTTCTCTAGCGGAAGTTCCGCCACAATGTCGCGTAATGCTTGGGATTTTTTGAAGGTGATGATGCCAGAAAGCGAAATGTAAAACCCAAGTTTGACCATTTCATGTGCAAGTTCTGCGCCTGTGCTAAAGCAATGGATGAGGCCGGTGAAAGGGCCTTTGGCATATTCATCTTTCATGATGCGAATGGTTTCTTCGTCAGCGTCACGCGTATGCACAATCACGGGTAACCCAAGCATACGCGCCGCAGAAATATGGCGACGGAACAAGGTTTCTTGCACCTCACGCGGGCTATGCTCGTAGTAAAAATCAAGGCCTGTTTCGCCAATCGCAATCACTTTTTCTTTTGCGCCCCACAGCAATAATTCCTCTTCGGAAATATCCTCATGCGGTTCAGCCTCATGCGGGTGAATGCCCATCGAGCAATAGATATTAGGGTTTTCTAATGCAATTTGATGCACCGCTTCAAAGTCCGAGCGCTTGGTGGAAATGGTCTGCATCACCCCTACCCCTGCGGCTTTGGCGCGCGCAACCACCGCCACTATATCCGCAAATTCTGGGTAGTTTAAATGGCAATGCGAATCCACTAGCATGGCGTTAGGCGGCCTCTTCTGCTTGTGCTTCCAACCGCGGGAAAACCGCTGCAGGTGCTGGCAACACCGCGCCAGATTTGAGCGCATGTGCATTCAGTGCGTTGCTTTCTGAGAAATCAAAATGATAGGTGCTGGCAAAATCACGCGCGGCAGAATCATTCGCCACTGCCAGTAAATCCAAGAGCTTCGCTGAGCTTTCTGGAATAAATGGCTGCAAATACACCGCAATGCAACGAATGCCTTCGGCTAAAACATACAGGACCGCATCACGGCGTGCGGGGTTGTCTTTGAGGCTCCACGGCTTTTGTTTGTCGATATATTCATTGGCGGCCACTGCAATGTCCACAATACTGCTAAGGATACCCACAAAGTCAAAATTGGCGAACATGACGTCCACTTCTTCGGGGGTTTGCGGGTGTGTTACAAGGAATTGATGGATGAACACATGGTCTTCTTCGGTCAGCTGTGCCGCATCAAACGCTGGCACTTTGCCCTCGCAGTTTTTCTGAATCATGGAAAGCACGCGTTGTGCGAGATTGCCGACTTTATTGGCCAAATCCGCATTCACCAGCTCGACCATACGGCCTTTGCTGAAGTCACCATCATTACCAAACGGCATGGCTTTCATCATGAAATACCGCAAAGAATCAATGCCACCCGCCAGTGCAATCATGTCTGCGGGAGCAAGCACGTTACCAAGCGATTTACTCATTTTTTCACCTTCAATCGTCCACCAGCCATGCGCCACCACTTGTTTTGGCAGCGGCAAATTGGCGGCCATCAAGAAGGCTGGCCAATAAACGGCGTGGAACCGCAGAATATCTTTACCGACTAGATGCACGCAATTGCCGCGAGAGCCGCCCTCGCCCGCCCCCCAAAAACCAGCATACTCGCCCGACATATCAGGAAAGCCAGTGCTAGTGAGGTAATTGGTGAGCGCGTCGATCCACACATACATCACATGCTTGGGGGCATTTGGTACGGGCACGCCCCAATTGAAGGTGGTGCGCGAAATGGAAAGGTCTTTGAGACCGCCTTTCACAAAGCTTTTCACCTCATTCAGGCGGCTTTGCGGATAGACGAAATCGGGGTATTTTTCGTAAAATTCAAGCAGCTTTTCGCCATAATTTGACAGGCGGAAAAAGTAGCTTTCTTCCGTCACCCATTCCACAGGCGCGCCAGTTGGCGCGACTTTCACGCCATCTTT
>JAIXRX010000081.1 GCA_027485005.1 Alphaproteobacteria bacterium | reverse complement strand
TTAATATGCCCTACTTCGCAGGTTTTTCCAATGTCTTTTTACGCAAGGCAGTCGAGGAGGCGGAGTGACGCTTTAAATGCACAAAGCCCCAGCCACGCGCGGGCAGTTGGCGTAGTTGCTCGGCTTTCAGGCGGCGGGGGCGCAAGGCCAGTGCCGCACAAGAGCGCAAAGCCTGATGCGAAAATGGCGCACGGTCGGCCACCACCATTGGCACCATGTGCGCAATCTGCCACCACCCCCGCCAACGATGGAAGGTCGAAAGGTTGTCCGCGCCCATCAGCCACACAAATTCCACCTGCGGCCAACGTTTTTTTAGCGCCCGCAATGTATCAATCGTGTAGCGCGTGCCCAATCTGGCCTCGATGCCTGTCGGCACAATCTGTGATTGGCCAGCAAGCAGCGCCAAACATTGCGCCAAACGCTGCTGCCAGTTGGGTGTGCCTTTCGCTGCTTTCAGCGGGTTTTGAGGGGACACTAACCACCACACCGCGCGCAAACCCAGCAATTTTTTGAGCTGCAAAGAAATCTCCACATGGCCTTCATGCGGCGGATTAAACGACCCCCCCAGCAAGCCAATGCGCAGCTTGGCGCCACGCGGCAAGGCAAGCGGGTTCATACGATAGGGCGCTAACTTTACCATGCTTTACGGCATCCTTTGCTTTTGTTCTGCACAAGGCATGCAAACCGAGGATGAGGGAGTGTAGACAAACTACATGACCGAAGCCGAGCTTGCAGCATAACGACGTGCAGGGCGAAATGAAAGGGTGCCGAGCTAAGGTCTAACTTGGCCATCGCCATACACTTTATATTTATATGTCACGAGCTGTTCCAAGCCCACGGGGCCGCGCGCATGCAGGCGGCCTGTCGCAATCCCAATTTCTGCGCCCATGCCAAACTCGCCACCATCGGCAAATTGGGTGGAGGTGTTGTGCATCACAATCGCGCTGTCCACTTCCCGCAAGAATTTATCCACCGCTTTTGCGTCTTCCGCCAAAATCGCGTCGGTATGGTGCGAGCCATATTGATTGATATGCGCAATCGCTTCTTCGACTCCACCCACCGTTTTCACCGAAACAATACTATCGAGATATTCCGTGCCCCAATCTTCGTCCGTCGCAGGTTTCACCGCCGCATTCAGCGATTGCGTCGCCACGTCCCCGCGAATTTCGCAGCCTTTTTTGAGCAGCGCTTCCAGCAGTGGCGGCAGCAAAGTCATCGCAGCCGAAGCATCCACCAAAATCGATTCAGTCGCGCCACAAATCCCTGTGCGGCGCATCTTCGCATTCACTATCACCTCGCACACTAAATCAGGTTTAGCGCTGGCATGCACATAGCTGTGGCAATTGCCGTCCAGATGCAAAAAGGTGGGAATGCGGCTCTCATTCTGCACGCGCGCAGTCAGCGATTTTCCGCCACGCGGCACAATCACATCCACATATTCATTCATGCGCAACAAAATCCCCACCGCTTCGCGGTCAGGGGTCGGCACCATTTGAATCGCCGCTTCAGGCAAGCCCGCCTCACGCAAGCCGCGTTGCATGCAATCCACCAACGCGCGCGACGAATGAATGCTCTCCGAGCCCCCGCGCAAAATCACCGCATTGCCCGACTTTAGGCACAAAGCGCCCGCATCCACCGTCACGTTCGGGCGAGCTTCATAAATCACCCCCACCACGCCCAGCGGCACCGCCACGCGCGAAATATTCAGGCCATTCGGCCGCGCAATATCTTTTAAAATCACACCCACCGGGTCTTCCAACGCAACAATCGCCTCAAGCCCTTTAGCCATCGCTTCAATGCGCGCCTCGTCCAGCATCAAGCGGTCAAGCTGTGCTTTGGTCAGGCCTTTTTGTTCGCCTGCTTCCATGTCTTTCGCGTTGGCTAGAAGAATCACGCGCGCGTCGGTGCGCAAGGCGGTGGCAGCTGCTAAAAGCGCTGCATTTTTCTTGACAGTGGGCGCAGAGGCAAGCACGCGGTAAGCGTCTTTGGCAGCCACTCCCAGCTGGTCCATCTGCGCTTGCAGCGGGTGTAAATGGGCAGATGGCATGGGAAGAACAGTCATAATTTTCTCAGAAAAATAAAGTATGATTCTGTGGTCACTTTAGCATGTGAATGCTTATGACCAAAGCACTAACTCATCGCGGTGCACCAGCGCGCTGCGCCCTGCAAATCCTAAAATCGCTTCAATCGCATCAGAGCGTTTGCCAATGATTTTGGCGGCATCGGCCGCGTTGTAAGCCACCAACCCTTTCGCTAATTGGGTGCCCGCTTGGTTGCAAATCCACACTGCGTCCCCGCGCTCAAACGCCCCTTCCACCCGCACGACGCCCGCAGGCAGCAGGCTTTTTCCTTGGGTGAGTGCTTGTTCAGCGCCCGCATCCACCACCAGAGTGCCCGCCGGTTGCAACGTGCCAGCAATCCAATGTTTGCGTGCACCTGCTGGGCTTTCAGACGCCACAAACCATGTCGCTTTCACCGTATTATTTTCTAATTTTTGTAGCACATGCGCCTGCGCGCCATGGGTGATGGCCATGTGGCAACCACTGGCCAGCGCAATTTTCGCCGCTTCAATTTTAGTGCGCATCCCACCATTGCTGGCGGCGCTATTGGCGCCTTCCGCCATCGCCTCAATCGCAGGGGTTAGCGCGGTCACTTCAGGGATATGCTGCGCCGCAGCATCCCGCTGTGGGTTGGCAGTATAAAGCCCGTCAATATCCGAAAGTAAAATCAGTGCGTCCGCCCCTGCCATCTGCGCCACGCGCGCGGCCAAGCGGTCATTGTCGCCAAAACGAATCTCGGCGGTCGCCACCGTGTCATT
>JAIXRX010000042.1 GCA_027485005.1 Alphaproteobacteria bacterium | reverse complement strand
CTCGCGCAAGATGACGCCCGCCTAACGCTAGTGAGTGGCCATGGCAATGTAGGCTTTGCGGCGGCGTGCAACATTGGCGCTAAAGCGGCCACGGGCGAGTTTGTGTTGTTCTTGAACCCCGACGCGATTTTGCCGCAAGACGGGCTTTCAGGTTTGCGAAATGCGGTGGCGAATTACAGCAAAGAAGCGATTGCTTGCGCGCTACTACTGAATGCGGACGGCACTGAGCAGCGTGGTGGCCGCCGTGATTTGCTGACCCCACAAAATGCCTTAGCGGAAGGAACAGGCTTGCACCGTTTTTCTGCGCAAGCTAAGCGCCTGAATCTGCACCAAACCCCTGCGCCAGAAGTGACGAGCGAAGTGCCTGCCATTTCTGGTTCATGCATGATGATGCGCAAAGGAACCTATGAAAAACTAGGCGGCATGGATGACCAATTCTTCTTGCATTTGGAGGATATGGATCTGTTTTATCGCGCGCATGTAGCAGGGATTGCGATGCTGTGCGTGCCAGAAGTAAAGCTGGTGCATATTGGCCAAACCAGCCGCAGCGCGAGCTGGAAAGTGGAGTGGTTTAAGACCAATGGCTTTGCTCTTTACATGCAAAAACATTTTGCCGCGAGCAATTCTAAACCGATGTTGTGGTTGCTGCAAACGCTTGCTTACGGCCGCTTTTTTGGTGTGATGGCGGTGAAAACGGCGCAATGGTTTTTGCCAGAGCCTTCTAAAATTCGTGCGGCGCGCCGCTTGATTTTGCTGCATCGGATGACGCAAACCCCACAAGAACAAACACTCGAAGGAAAACATTATTTGCTGACGGGCGCGACCAACCAAGTGGGCTTGTTTACCCTTGGTAATATGCTGGCGCGCGGCGCGAAAGTGACGGCGGTGCAGCACAGTACCGTGGTGCCGTTCTGGCATCCGAATTTGCAATGGGTGCGTGGCGATTTGGCGCGCGGGCTGCTGGATTTGGGTGGTGCAAAGCCTCAGGCACTGGTGCATTGTGCGGAATTATGGTTGCTGCCACCAGTGATGCATGTGCTGGCGGATGTAGGTATTAAACGCTTGATTGCGTTTGGCTCGACCTCGGTATTCACCAAAGTTTATTCTAGCAATGCGAAAGAGCAGCGTGTGGTGGACGATTTAGAAAAATCAGAAATTCAGGCCGCTGAATTCTGCCGCAAATATGGCGTGAAATGGAGTATTTTCCGCCCAACCATGATTTACGGCACGGGCATTGACGCCAACATTACACAGATTGCGGATTTTGTGCGCCGCTTTGGTTTCTTCATGCTGTATCCACCCGCGAAAGGCCGCCGCCAACCGGTGCACGCGGAAGATCTTGCGCTGGCGGCTATTACAGCGCTCGACAAACCGACTACCTTCAATAAAGCTTATAATTTGAGCGGTGGGGAAGTGCTGGAATATCATGCGATGGTAGAACGTATTTTCAGCGCCATGGGCAAACGCAGCCATGTATTTATGTTCAATTACTTCCCGCAATTGCTGGATATTTTGGGTAAGCTGCTGCAACGCCAACGCGTGAATGGTGAAATGGCGCGCCGCATGAATCAGGATTTATTATTCCCTTACAATGAAGCGCGTGCGGATTTTAACTACAACCCGCGCCCATTCTTGCAAGGCGGCCAACAGGATTTGGGCTTTTTCTAAACGCCCATCCCGCCACTAAAGCCATGGTGGTAGTTGGGGCGCTTCATGTTCGTCCCTTGTGTAGGCAGTGCTGCACCCACGGCTTTTAAGGCGGGCTGTAGCTGTATGCCAGCTGCAAATGATTCCCTGATAATTTTTACTTCTGTTACTTTGCCTTTTTCATCGGCGATTAGTTCATGTCGGTGCAAACAGTCTTTATCATGATTGTAAATCGATGTCCTAATGTCCTGCGCGGTAAGGTTCACATTTTGAGGTAATTTTTTATCTTCATGCAGGCGCTGGTTAATATATTCACAAACTTTGTCAGATGCTGTTAGCTCGCTAAAGAAGTTTAGGTTGGTAGAGAAAGCTACTGAGTGGCCATCTTTTGTTTTGAATTTAGTAATCGCAAGGCCTTCATTTTGTGAGTCTTTTATAAAGGCATTTTCATCGTTTGATAAAATGCAGACTGGTGTTCCTGTTTCCGTATTTTTAATAAGGTCCACAATTTCTTTTTCACCTTGATTGCCTTTTAATCGTTTTTCTTTTTTTAGCGCTTCAATTACATGGTGAACACCAGTACCGCCTTCGTTCATGCGGGTTGTTCTAATTGTATTTTTAATGTTGAAGCCATTACTTTTGTCATATTGGTTTTCTGCAATAATTAGTTTTCCTCGCGTTGCTGTTGGTTCATGCAGATAAGATTGTAGTTCATGATGTTCCTGCAAATCGCCATTATCTTTAAAAAATGATGCAGAAGATTTTAATATCTCAGATGGATATTCTCCTAAAGGATTTATGTAGTCTGTATGTTTACATGGGTTGTAAACTTTTCCTTGCAATTCCCAGCTATAAATATGATTAGGGATAATAGCGGCTTTAACATTGGGTAATTCTAGGGCAATGTTAAAAATATCACCGAGTGTTACATATCCTTTTTTATAATTTTTTTTGTTTTCTAATATTGTTTCTGTTTGTTGTAACTTTCTAAGGGTTTCTGCTGTACAGAAAGCCCCTAAATTGTTTGATGTTTCTTCTATCTTTTTGGGTGGATAAACTTGTACGCCCATAACGCCTGCAAACGTATTATCGATCACAAAGGTAAGGCCGAGGTCTTGTTTGGTGGGCGCAGACATTTTTCATGCTCCGTTGGGTTTTTTTTTAGTTTAGGAGAAAAAAGTTAAATTTTTGCTAATTTCTAGCGGCAAAACCTCAAATTCCCCTCGACGTTCGGTGCAGATTTGCTAAACAGCTAGAAGCCAATTTTTTCTGCTGTGAGAAGGTGTTATGTCCCGTATTGCTTATGTTGATGGTCGTTATGTGCCGCATCTGCACGCGCAGGTGGCGATGGAGGATCGGGGCTATCAATTTGCCGATGGGATGTATGAATATCTCACCTTTTTTAATCGCAAGGTGATTAACCCCGATTTGCATTTTGACCGTTTTGAACGCTCGATGCGCGAGCTGGAAATTCCGCAACCGATGCCGCGCGAGGCGCTGCGCATGGTGATGATGGAGCTGATTGCGCGCAATGGTTATACCGATGGCGGTATTTATATTCAGGTGACGCGCGGTGTGGCACGCCGTAACCATCCGTTCCCGAAAGCGCCAAAACCTGTGCTGACGCTGGGGATTTACCCAAGTAAAACGCCTGCACCGGCGGCTTATGAACATGGGGTGAAGGTGATTTCGCACCGCGATATTCGCTGGAAACGCCCTGATATTAAATCCATCTCGTTGCTGGGAAATATTATTGCGAAGCAAGAAGCGGTGAAAGTAGGCGTGGCTGAGGCGTGGTTGGTGAATGACGCGGGCGAGGTGACCGAATGCTCGCATTCCAATTGCCATATTGTGGACAGTAAAGGCCGCCTGATTACGCACCCTGCCGACCAGCAAATTTTGGGCGGGATTACCCGCACCACCTTGCTGCGTCTTGCGCGCGAATTGCAGATTGAAGTGATTGAGCGCCCTTACACGCTGGAAGAAGCAAAAAACGCCGCCGAGGCCTTCAACACCAGTGTGACTGCGAATGTGCTTCCTGTGGTGCAGATTGACGACGCGGTGATTGGCACCGGCAAACCTGGCCCTGTGAGCAAGCGCTTACTGGAGGCGATGCTGGAAGATATTTATCAGCAAACGGGCAAAATCATTCCCACGAAAACTGAAGCAAAGGCGGCAGCGTAATGGCACTTTCCAAACCGAAGGCTATATTGTTTGATTGGGATAATACACTCGTGGATACATGGCCGATTATTCATGCGGCATTGCACGAAACATTTTTGAAGCTCAACCAAACGCCATGGACGATGGAGCAGGTGCAAGCGCGTGTGAAAAAATCGATGCGTGATTCGTTTCCAGAAGTGTTTGGGGCGGATTGGCAGCTGGCCGCCGAGTTTTACCAAACCGCCTATCGCAGCCGCAACCTGACGCAGCTTAAACCGCTTGATGGCGCAGAAGAAACGCTGCGCTGGCTGTTGGATAATACCGATTATTATGTGGCAGTGGTGAGCAATAAAAAAGGCATTAATCTGCGCCAAGAAGTGGAAGCGTTGGGCTGGGGAAAATATTTCAAAGCGCTGGTGGGCGCAGACGATGCGTCTCATGATAAACCGCACAAAGCCCCTGTGGAACTTGCGCTAAAAGACTCTGGCGTGGCAGCGGGCGCAGATGTATGGTTTGTGGGTGACAGCGAAATTGACATGGAATGCGCGCAAAATACTGGCTGTGTGGGCATTTTATACGGCACGCCAGACGGCATTGACGGCAAGCAATTTGGTGGATTTCCTTATGCGGCACATGGCCGCGACCAAGCAGAATTGCGCGCGGTGTTTGCAAGCATTTAGCGCTTAAAAACTTACGATATTTTTTTGCAGTAGGAAATTGATGAGGGCCAGTGTGGGCAGGCCTTGAATCGTGTCGTCTG
>JAIXRX010000041.1 GCA_027485005.1 Alphaproteobacteria bacterium | reverse complement strand
CCTTCTTGGGTCACGTTAAGATTGTTGTTGTTACCGGTGATATCCAATGCAGCCGTATGGTTGCTGCCTGTTTGAGAAATGGCAGAGCGGTTGAGATCACCCACAAAATTTTGTGATGCAACGTTGCTCACACCATTTTGGGCAATCGTTAACATATTGGTTGCTCCATCAACAGACTGAGTTGCGCTATTGGAGTCACCCGTTTGCGTAATACCTAAAATATTGCTCTGGCCTGAAATGGTTTGAGATGCTTTATTCTCATTTCCATCTTGCTGAAGGTACGTTACATTATTAGGGTTATTTTTGAACAGGGAGTACTCATTTTTCTGCCCTTTCTGGCTCAAAGTACTATAAGATTGCACATCACCAAAATACCCTTCAATATGCGTACTATTGAACTTACCAGTTTGTGTGATACCATTTGCTTGCATTGATACGCTTTCAACTTTACCAGTCACTCTATTGCCAACACCATTTTGCGTGAGTGTGATGCGGTTCATATCTGCGGCGCTATCATTTCGCTCGCCCACTTGCTGAATGAATGTGCGCGAGGTCGTGCCTGACACCTGATTAAATTGGCCATTCTGTGAAATATAAGCTCCCGTATCTTCTGCGGTATGAGCTCCAGCAATTGCATTGCCATCACCCTTTTGTATGAAGGTCGCCATAGGGTAACGTCCAGGTCTCGCAAATGCAGTGATTTGATTATTCGATCCGCTTTGCTGAATGATAGATGCGCTTCCCGTAATTATCGCAGTATTGTATTCACCTTCTTGCTTAAAGCCCTCATTTTGCAAAAAGTCTGAATTAAACTGTGCGGTATTTCCATTACCAATCTGCTGATAGAGACGATTTCCCGTCACAGAAGAAACATCGCCAATCCCCGCATTGGTGATTTTTAAGCTGTTATTATTCCCTTGCTGAATATAGCGATTTCCTTCTGGAGTTAGATACTGCCCCACTGGAAAAACCGAGTTGACGCTTGCTTCTAACGTATTTCCATTGCCGCTTTGATCCACAGTCTGATCACCTATTAAGCGGGATAATGGATAGTAATAAATTGTGCCACCGCCATCAGTGATTTTGGCAGTATTATCATCGCCCGTTTGATTGATCGTTACCGCACCGCGCACTGCGCCAGAAAAGCCACTAAATTCAACACCGGTATTAAGCTGCATCGAAGCTTCGTTACGATTACCTTTTTGTACAATCTTGGTATCGTCAGTCGTATTTTTCAATTTCATCGCTGCTTTATTATAACTACCATCCTGCGTGACACTTGGTTTCAAGTCATCACCAATCAACTCTAGATTAATCTCGTTGTTGCTGCCGTCTGCATAAGCGCTGCTAGCAATCAGTGCAGTGGCAAGAATAGTAGTCAATTTCAAAGCTTGTTTCATGTGCTAATCCTTAGATTTTATATGAAGAAAAGCTCGGCAGTTTCCTGCCGAGCGCGTTTTAAATTATTTCTGTGTGATATTGAGGTTCATGCCGCTGCCAACACGGGTCAGGCTGAATTTTTGGCCAACCCCTTCTTGGGTCACGTTGAGGTTATTGTTGCTACCCGTAATATTAAAAGCAGCAGTATGATTAGCACCCGTTTGAGAGATAGTGGACTTGTTGCTATCACCTTTAAAGGCTTGAGTAGCATGGTTGCCAAATCCATTTTGTAGGATACTCAATTCATTTAAATTGCCTTCTACACGTTGAATAGCTGCGTTATTATCTCCAATTTGGGAAATTTGAAGCAAGTTGTTATTACCAGAAATCTGCTGAGAAGCTCCGTTGTTTATACCCTCTTGAGAAGTGACCGTAACGTTATTAGAACCATTCACAGACATCTCATAATCGTTGCGTTCACCTTTTTGGCTTAAACTGCTAAATTTTACCTCGCGGTTTAAATCCGCCCCAAAACTACCATTAAAGTTTGCAGAGTTACGGTAACCATCTTGCGTCACCTTAATTTCACGTGACAAATAACCACCATTCAAGGTGCCGCTCGTAATGTTTGACTGGCCAAGCTGCGTCAAAGCAATTGATTTAAGGTTAGCGCTATTAATATTGTTATCACCGAGCTGGGCAACGCTCGCGTTATCCAGATTTCCAGTGGAGCGGTTGCCATCACCTGTTTGTGTAATGGCTGTACCACCTTGTGTCATGCTACCAATATGCTGACCGCCAATAGAATTGAAATCACCTTCTTGGCTATATGTCACTGGACCAAATAAGCGATCGCTTTGTGCTGAAGAAACGATTTGATTGGCATTACCTTTCTGACGAATTGAGTTAGCTGCACCAGTAATGATTGCAGTATTTCCATTACCCTCCTGGCTAAAACCTTTGCCATCTAAAACTTGTTGATGCCCAAGTAAAACGGTTGAATCGAATTGTGCCGTATTGCCATCACCAATCTGGCTGTAGACTCGGCTACCCTTTGGCCACCCCCCAGACATTGGATTTTGGGCTTGGCCAGCGTTAGTAATTTTTAAGCTATTGGCATTCCCAATTTGAATATATTCATTGCCGCCTGCGCGCTCGGTTTGACCAAGCACAAAGGGAGATGCAATACTTGCTTCCAGCGTGTTTCCATTTCCTTCTTGGGTCACGGTTTGCTTGCCAAAATAGCGCAAATCTGGGACAAAACCCAATTTACTAATGGTTCCGCCGCCATCAGTCAGTTTTGCTTTATTGCCATCCCCTGTCTGATTGATTGTTACAGCACCGTGCGCTGCGCCAGAAAAGTCACTGAACTCAACACCTGTATTAAGCTGCATTGAAGCTTCGTTGTTGTTGCCATTTTGTATAATCTTCATGTCATCTTTAGTATTCTTCAGCTTCATCGTTGCTTTATTGTAGCTGCCATCTTGGGTAATGCTTGGCTTTAAGTCATCACCAATGAGTTCCAGGTCGATTTCGTTATTGCTACCGGCAAAAGCGTTGAAACTCATCAACGTGCTGAAAAGTAAGGTCGTGGTGAGTAGCTGTTTCATTGGTTGACTCCGTTTTGTTGGTGTAAAGACTGAAAAATTTACAGTTTGTTAACACTTTGACTGTAAAAAGTCCATTAATAACTTGTTAATCTTTTGTGACGGTGTCTTAATTTGTAGGGTTTTGAGTAAAAATTATTGGCTTGTCATCATTTGGTAACCTTTGGGGCGTAGAATAAAATCATAAACCTTTGGAGAGTGAATGGAAAAACGTCCAAAACCACCATCATCACGCACGGATACTGCCAAGGATGCCCCTGAGCAGAGCCCTGCTGATTCGCCAACGATTGAGCCTGAAAATATAGGTCGTCGATCGCTTGGTGGTGCGCTGGGCGGGGCGGTGCAATTTGCATTAGCGGGTTTGGTACTAGGAGGGTTGTGGCATGCAGCTTCTCTAGGTTTTGTAGGGGTTTCTCTGGCGGGTATGCTGGGCACAGCGCTTGCAGGTGCGGCGGTGGCAGCGGTGCTTGGGTTTGTGGCCGCCGGTGCTATAGGGCTGGTACGGGGCGGTTTTAGTAAGCTGGGGAAAGCACGCGACGGCGAGGAAGCGGAGCAAGCGCGGGGCGTGCCAGTTCGTTCTCAAGAAGTTTCACGTACACAGGCCGTAGCAGAAACTAAAGATATTCAAGCCGATCTAGCCCGCCAGCAACAGGCATTGAACCAACAACCCCACAAATCCCATGCTGCGCCAGCACAAGACCATGGTGTGGAAATTTATCATGACCCGACCGATAAGCCTGCAGGCTATTGGCAGCAAAAAGTACGGCCAAATCGTGCGCCACAAATTGGTATGGTGGAAGGGGTTAATGCAGAAATGCCGCTTTCACCTCAATAATTTATGCACTTTTCTGTATATATAAAATGTTTCACGTGAAACATTTTCAACTAAAATTATTCGCGATGCGCCGCAACGCCCCCCGCGGCTTGCATGGTGGGCATGAGTTCGATGTGATTGATATTCACATGTGCGGGTTGCTGAAGCGCCCACAGCACGGCCTGCGCCACATCTTCAGCGCTTAGTGGCTGAATACCTTGATAGACAGCTCTGGCTTTGGCGTCGTCGCCATGAAAGCGTACCAGTGAGAATTCGGTTTCCGCCATGCCGGGTTCAATGCATGTTACGCGGATATGCTTGCCCAGTAGATCGGTGCGTAGATTTTTGGAAAACTGCGCAACAAAAGCTTTGGTGGCGCCATAAGCATTGCCACCCATATACGGGTAATGCGCTGCAATCGAGCCAATATTGATAATATGACCACGATTGCGCGTGACCATGCCGGGTAATATCGCGCGGGTGCAATACATCAGGCCTTTAATGTTGGTGTCCACCATCTGTTCCCAGTCGTCCAATTCGGCGCTTTGGGCGGGTAGGGTGCCGAGCGCAAGGCCTGCATTATTGATGAGCACATCCACGTCCGCAAACTCGGTGGGTAAAGTCCCCAGCGCATGGCCCACTGCCTCGCTGTCGCGCACATCCAGCGTCAAGACGTGACAGTGAGTTTCTAAACTATCTGCCAATGCTTGCAAACGATCGGTGCGGCGCCCTGCAAGAATCAGACGGTGGCCGTGTGGTGCAAGCGCTTCTGCCATGGCTTTGCCAAAGCCAGAGCTTGCGCCAGTAATCAGAGTTGTTTTAGTCATGCTGTTTGGCCTTTATCCAATAATCTTCCAATGTTTCACGTGAAACATCGGAGAAGGTTTGTTGCTGCTCTTTCAACAAATGCTCGACATGCCGAAAGCGGCGGGTGAATTTATTGTTGGCGCTGCGCAGCGCATCCTCCGCCACCACATCCATTTTGTGCGCCAGTGCCGCCACGCAAAACAACACATCGCCCAGCTCTTCGCGTTGATGCGCCGTGTCTTTACCTTGCAAGGCCTCGCGCAGTTCGCCAATTTCTTCTTGCAGTTTAGCCAGCACCTCGTCGTTGTCTTTCCAATCAAACCCCGCGCGTGTGGCGCGCTCATGCAGTTTCTGCGCGCGCAGCAAGGCGGGTAGGGCGTTTGGAATATCATCCAGCGCCGAAAGCGGTTGTTCGGGTTTGCCTTTGGCGGCGCGCTCCTCGGCTTTCATGGCTGCCCATGCGGCTTTTTGTGCTTCCACCGTTTCATATTGCACACCTTCAAACACATGCGGGTGGCGGCGCACCAGCTTGTCGCAAATCGCTTGGGCAATATCTTCAAAGCTAAACGCCCCTTGCTCGGCAGCCATTTGCGAGTGAAACACAGTTTGCAGCAACAAGTCGCCCAGTTCTTCGCGCAAATCGCGCATATCGCCGCGCTCAATCGCATCCACCACCTCATAGGCCTCCTCGATCGTATAAGGCGCGATGCTCTTAAAATCCTGCTCTTTATCCCACGGGCAGCCAAGCTCAGGGTCACGCAGGCGCGCCATAATGTCCAGCAAGCGCTGCATCTGCGGAAGGGGAGAAGTTTTTGTCATAGAAAAACCAGAAAATAGGTGTAGATATTTCATCTATATGTTTCATCGCTTTGCAAATCCACATCGTTTTCAATCCTTGGCCGAAAGTATTCGCCCGTGGCTGGGGGGCTTGGCCGCGCTCACGCTGGCGGTGGGGTTTTATCTGGCGTTATTCGTTTCCCCCGCCGACTATCAGCAAGGCGACACGGTGCGGATTATGTATGTCCATGTGCCAGCGGCGTATCTTGGCATGGGCGCTTACACGCTCATGGCCCTGTGCAGCTTGATTTTTCTGGTGTGGAAGCACCATCTGGCGGATAGTATTGCGCAAGCGGCCGCCCCTTTAGGCGCTGCATTCACCGCGCTGACGCTGATTACGGGAGCGCTGTGGGGCAAACCCATGTGGGGCACTTGGTGGGCGTGGGACGCGCGCTTAACCTCGATGCTGATTCTGCTGTTTTTGTATTTTGGCTATATGGCGGTAGAAGGCCAGTTTGGCGAGCGCGAACGCGAGCGCAAGATTGCCGCGATTGTGGCGCTGCTCGGCTTTGTGAATATCCCCAT
>JAIXRX010000030.1 GCA_027485005.1 Alphaproteobacteria bacterium | reverse complement strand
GTGGCATAAAACTGCCCCAAAAACGCCTCCATAATTTCGTTATCAGGCGCTTCGGCTGTATGGGACGGGAAATAAGCGCGCCCACCAAAATACTGCCCGCCGCGATAAAACATCACCTGCATACACACCGCATTTTCCGTGCGATGCAGAGCAAAGACATCCGCCTCTCCAATCGCTGCAGCGTGTGCCACTGTTTTTTGCGCCATGCGCGAAATCGCGGTTAAGCGATCACGCAGATTCGCAGCACGCTCATATTCCATGGCCTCGGAAGCTACCGCCATTTGTGCACGCAATGCTTCTTGTACTTGGGTGCTTTTACCTGCCAGAAAATCTTTTGCCTGCGCTACTAGCTCGCCATATTGCTCCGCAGATACATAATCTACACAAGGCGCAGCGCAGCGTTTAATTTGATACTGTAAACATGGCCGCGTGCGCGACGCAAACATATTGTCGGAGCAATTTCGTAGCAGAAAGGCTTTTTGCAAAACCGCAATCGTCGCATCCACTGCACCTGCCGACGGAAATGGCCCGAAATAAAAACTGCCACCTTTTTTGTTGGTTTGTGTTTTGCCACGATGCTTGCCAATGCGGGCAAAACCAAGCGCTTCATCCAACACGATATAGGGAAAAGATTTATCGTCACGCAGCAACACATTGTAGCGCGGCTGATGCTTTTTGATCAGGTTTGCTTCGAGCAAAAGCGCTTCACCCTCATTGCGCGTCAGCGTCCATTCCACGGCAGAAATCTGATTCACCATGCGCAACTTCATGCCACTGAGCGCACCAATTTGCGTATATTGCGACAAACGGTTTTTCAGCTGGCGCGCTTTGCCAATATACATGATATCGCCATGCTCATTTATCATCCGGTACACACCAGGACTTTGCGGTGCATGTGCAATCGCTGCTCTTAATGCCTCAACCCCAATCACTGTAGGAAGAGATTTTAATGATTCTACTGTCAAAATCCCTCCTCAATATATTGTGGTTTATGAATATATAACGCGCTAAGCGGCTGCCACAAAGCACTTACTCAATTCATCCACTATGCTTGTGGATAACTCTGTGGGCGAGCTATTTTTACAAACCACAGTTGGTAGGTTTTGCCTAGTGCAAATCGTCTTTGCTTAAAAAATAAGCAAATCGATATTATTGTTATATTACAGCACATTGGTAAATTAGAAAAGCATCATACATCCCACAAAACGTCTCATATCGGTAAATCCCACTAAAACCTTACCCCGCCTTTTAAGGGTGTGAACAAATCGGCCGCTCACCGCAAAAATATCGCAGCACCGTCATAATCAGCAAAATTATTCGCACAGCAATAAAAATTCTCTTGTTTTTCATGCATCTAATGCCGCATGATATTTATATGCACGAAATTCCTATCGCTCTCTCTTCATTTCTCGTTATTCTCGCAGCAGCCGTTATAGCGGTTGCGCTATTTCGCCACTTAAAACTGAACCCTGTTTTGGGCTATCTTGCAGCGGGCGCCATCATTGGCCCTTATGGGCTTGGCTATATTCATGATGTGGAACAAGCCAGCATGATGGCTGAATTTGGCGTCGTGTTTTTGTTATTTGTCATTGGGCTTGAACTTTCATGGGAGCGATTAGTTGCCATGCGCCATCACGTCTTTGGACTGGGTAGCTTGCAGGTGATTCTCACCGCTATTTTGCTTGGGCTTCTGGGGCATTATGCCCTTGGGCTAGCGCCTGCCGCAGCGCTAATTGCAGGGGGTGGCTTAGCACTTTCCTCAACCGCACTGGTGTTGCAATTAGTCCGTGAACAAGGGGAACGATCTACCCAATTAGGGCGGGTGTCCTTGGCGGTCTTGTTGCTGCAAGATTTAATCGTGATTCCGATGTTGGTGCTGGTGCCCTTGCTCGCCGCCGAACAATCTAAAATCTGGGTGGCACTCGGCAATGCCGGCCTGAACGCCGTTGGCGCCTTGCTTCTCACTTTCTTGGTTGGCAAGCAATTATTACGTCCGCTGTTCCGCTTTATTGCCTCTTCCAATAGCCCAGAGATTTTCTCGGCCTTTACCTTGCTTTTAATTGTAGGCGTCGCAGCCGCCTTCCACAGCATCGGGCTTTCCATGGCGCTGGGGGCGTTTGTGGCAGGGTTGCTGGTGGCAGAAACTGAGTATAAGAAACAGGTGGAAGCAGATATTTTACCATACAAAGGTTTGTTGCTCGGCCTGTTTTTCATGATGGTGGGCATGAAAATCGACATGGCATTTGTAATGGAGCATCGCTGGCTTCTAGGTGGTGTGGTGATTGGCTTGGTAATGATTAAAACAGGAATTATCTGGGCGCTGTGCCGCAGCTTCAAATTCTCTCAAGGGCTTTCCTTGCAAGCCGCACTACTTTTATCGCAAGGCGGTGAATTTGCGTTTATCCTGTTTGGTTTGCCAGAAAGCCAAACCATTTTGGGTTCAGAAAATGCTGCTTTGCTCATGGTCGCCGTGACCTGCAGCATGGCGATTACGCCACTGCTTTATGCCGCTGGCCAATGGATGCTGAAAACCTTTAACACTCAGCCTTGCCTTGCGATTCCTGACCAGCCCGAAACAGCTGATTTGACAGACCACGTAATTCTACTAGGGTTTGGACGTGTAGGGCTAACGCTTGCACATATGTTTTCAGATGAGCAAGTGGCCTATCTTGCGCTGGACCGTGATCCGCAAACCGTGGCGCGTGCTCGTGCACTTGGTCACCCTGTTTATTTTGGTAATAGCGCCCAAAAAGAAGTGCTTCTCGCTGCCGGCATCGAACGCGCCAAATGTGTAGTCATTACCTTTGCGCATTATTCCACCGCTTTATCAGCCGTAGTTGCCATTCGTGAAGTTGCACCCGATCTACCCATCGTTGCGCGCTCCTCTGAATTGGAAGAATTAATGCAATTAGAAGCTGCTGGCGCCAACCATGCGATTTCTGAGAAATATGAGTCCAGCCTTCAGCTTGGTGCAGAGGCCATGAAATTTATTGGAATTGCCGATGCCGAGGTTGCACGCCTCATGAGCCTTTATCGCGCGCGTGATTATGCCCTTGCCCGTGAGCAATTAACCCCCGCAAGCTCCGCCAATAATGGCCGTGTAAGCTTCTCTCGGGTGAAAAATGTCTCCACACCTAACCCGCAAACAAACAAATAAGCTGCTGTTTTTCGTCATATATCATGGTTTTTTCATATTTTTGCTTGACCCAGCAAGGATTTGCGCTAGACAAGCCAGCTGTTAAAGAATGTGGGTGTAAGTGAGGAAGCGACGTAGCTTTTAGCGCTTATATGAAAAAAATAAGTATTTGATAGGATTTTGCCATGAAGCTGATTGCTGGCAATAGCAACCTTCCACTCGCCGAAGCGATGGCGAGTTATTTAGATGTCAACCTGATGAATGCGTCTATCCGCCGCTTCCAAGACATGGAAGTATTTGTGGAGATAAACGACAATGTTCGCGGGGAAGATGTTTTTTTAATTCAATCGACTTCCTTCCCTGCCAATGACCATATCATGGAATTGTTGGTTGCACTTGATGCATTGCGCCGTGCATCTGCGCGCCGTATCACTGCAGTCGTTCCTTATTTTGGATATGCGCGTCAAGACCGCAAGCCCGGCCCTCGCACGCCAATTACTGCTAAGCTGGTTGCGAACCTTATCACCGCCGCAGGTGCTAACCGCGTATTGACCGTGGATTTGCATGCCGGCCAGATACAAGGATTCTTCGATATTCCACTCGACCATCTGCAAGCAAGCCCCGTGCTTGTATCCGATATTCGTAGCCATTACCGCGATAAGAATCTGGTCATTGTTTCTCCTGACGTAGGTGGGGTCGTGCGGGCACGTTCACTTGCCAAACGTCTGGACGCGGATTTAGCGATTGTTGACAAGCGCCGCGAGAAAGCCGGTAGCTCTGAAGTGATGAATATCATTGGTGACGTGGATGGCCGCGACTGTATTTTGTTCGATGATATTGTGGATTCTGCTGGTACCCTTTGCAACGCAGCGGAAGCCTTGATGCAAAAAGGTGCTAACAGCGTGTCAGCCTATGTCACGCACGGCGTATTGTCGGGTGGCGCGGTCTCTCGTGTGACTAGCTCGGCACTTAAAGAATTGGTGATTACTGACAGCATCATGACCACAGAGTCTGCGCGTCAGGCGCGCAATATTCGCGTGGTGTCGGTCGCGCCTTTATTGGCAGAAGCGGTACGCCGCATCTCTGAAGAAAGCTCTGTTTCGAGTCTATTTGATTAATTTTTCCCTATTTTATTTTTTGATTATTTTTGAAAGGACTACCCCATGAAAGCATCTATCGCACTTAGCGGTATCACCCGTACCGAAGCTGGCAAAGGTTCTGCCCGCGCACTTCGTCGTGCTGGCAGCATCCCTGCTATTTTATACGGCAACGGCACCCCTAACACTACCTTCAGCATCACTGAAAAAGAGCTGACCTTGGCGTATAAAAAAGGCGCGTTCACCAACAAATTGGTGGAGCTGACCATTGACGGCAAAAAAATCTTTGCCCTCCCACGCGATGTACAAATGCACCCAGTCACCGACCGCATTGAACATGCTGATTTCTTGCAAGTGAACAAAGACAGCAAAGTGACCGTGAGCGTGCCTGTGAAAGTTCTCAATGCCGAACGTAGTATTGGCTTGAAACGTGGCGGTGCATTGAACATCGTGCGTCACGAAATTGAATTGGAATGCACCCCAGAAAATATCCCTAGCAAAATCGAAGTGGATATTTTGAATGTGAATATCGGCACCAGCTTGCACATCAGCGCATTGCAGCTGCCTGCTGGCGTAACCCCTGCCATTAAACGTGACTTCACCGTAGTGACGATCACGGGTCGTGCGTCGAAAGACGAAGATGAGAAGCCAGCGGCGGCAGCGGCAGCTCCTGCTAAAGCGGCAGCTAAGCCTGCGGCTAAAAAGTAAGCGCTAGGGGTGCGGTTCGATGTGGATCGTTGTAGGGCTGGGGAATCCCGGCCCTTCCTATTCTGGGCATCGCCACAATATCGGTTTTATGGTGACCGAGGGTCTCGCGCAATCTTACGCGGCGCGCCCTTGGTCACAAAAATTCTCAGCGCGAATTGCTGACGTTGTAATTGAGGGTGAAAAAGTGCTACTCATGCAGCCACTCACCTATATGAATCTTTCAGGCCAAGCGGTAGGCGAAGCGGCACGATTCTATAAAGTGCCCCCTGAAAATATTATCGTAATTCATGACGAATTGGATTTACCGCTTGGTAAATTACGCGTGAAAAAAGGCGGTGGCGCCGGCGGGCATAATGGCCTAAAATCGCTGGACGCACATATTACCCCCAATTACCATCGCGTACGCTTAGGCATCGACCATCCGGGTGATAAAAACATGGTCTCGGACTATGTGCTTAGCAATTTTGCCAAAGCAGAATTGCCAGCGCTGGATGAAATCATCTATGCCACCATCAAACACTTCCCCAAACTGTTGCAAGCCGACGCCGATGGCTTTATGACCGCCTGCAGTAAAGACATTCAACCTGCGCCTGCCAAAGCAGC
>JAIXRX010000051.1 GCA_027485005.1 Alphaproteobacteria bacterium | reverse complement strand
TTCCTTGGTTAGCCAACAAAGGCTTAGCTTGGAAAAGCAAATTTTGCTGTGAATGCATTATAGCATTAACAATCTTAAATGTAATCACCAAATTTTGAGAAACGCGGTCTTGGAATTGCAGCGCCATCACCAGCTGGCCAATCTTTTGGGTAATGTGGCGCGCATGCTCTTGTTGGGCAGGGCTTAGGTGGGCGCTGTCTTCTGTGATGGCCCGGAAATGCTGGGCAATATCCAAGAAACCACTGCTGATATCAATAAAGCTGCTCTCCAGCAGTTGGTTGATGCCTGGTAGTTGTTCCCCCAGAGTATGCAGCGCGCCTGTACTTGCTTCTGTGTGGGTAACCCATGTTTTCAGCAGTTCTTCCAAGGCTTCGTTTGTTTCTGCGGCAGCGCTTGTAGCCGCTGAAAGATTAGCCATGGTCAAGCCCGCAGATTTTACGTACGGCTTTGGCTAAAGTGTCCGGATGAAAAGGCTTGACCATCCAACCAGAGGCGCCCGCGGCTTTACCTGCTTGTTTGACATTTTCTCCGCTCTCGGTGGAAATCACAAGGATGGGAGTAAACTTGGTATTGTCTTGGGTGCGTAACTGGCGAATCAGCTCAATACCATCCATGTTCGGCATATTAATATCGGTAAGGATCACATCAAACTTCTCAGTGCGAGCCGCTTTTAATGCTTTCTCGCCATCTTGCGCGGTGGTGCAATCAAAGCCTTCTTCTTGCATCGCTGCCTTCAGCATGTTGCGCATCGTGGGCGAGTCATCAACAATCAGTGCTTTTTTCATGGGTGCCTCACGGTAAAATGAAATAATTATGATAGGCTGAAGTAGAAACATGCCCGCGACAACCAAAGAGCAGGTGAGGGGGGAGGATTGAAAGTCAAGCGTGGTGAGATTGCATCAACCCCACGCCGTTGCTTTTTTTAGAATAAAATCATACAGCCATTGACGCTTAGCGGGGCTTTCTGATACGTAACGTGCAGTCTTTATTGTACGATTTTGGGATGCTCACCATGAAAACCACGCCACTTTATCATGCTCACCTTGCCGCATCAGGTAAAATCATTGAATTTGCTGGGTATCAGATGCCTGTGCAATATCCGCTGGGCTTGGCCAAAGAACATCTGTGGGTGCGTGCGCATGCAGGCATTTTTGACGTATCGCACATGGGGCAAATATGGGTAAAGGGCGCTGGCGCTGGCGTATTCCTCAGCCGTATCACACCAAGCGATATTACGAAGCTAGCGGATACTCGCGCAAAATACACGGTGCTGACGAATGAGCAAGGTGGCATTATTGACGATTTGATTATTACCCGCGTGAGTGAAGATACCTTTTTTGTGGTGGTGAATGGCGCGTGCAAAGACAAAGATTTTGCGTGGATGAAAAGCCAATGCCCTGCGGATGTGTCGCTTGAATTATTGCCAGACACCCGTGCGTTGATTGCGCTGCAAGGCCCTTCAGCGGAAAGCGTGTTGCAGGCACTGGTGACGGTGGATGTAGTGAACCAACCTTATATGAGCTTCCAATATGGCGCATTAAAAGACGGCACTGAAGTTTTCATCAGTCGGTTGGGTTATACCGGTGAGGACGGTTTTGAAATCAGCGTGCCAGCTGATAAGGCTGAACCATTCTGGAATGCCCTTTCGGCGCATCCAGAAGTGGAGCCGATTGGTCTTGGTGCGCGTGACACATTGCGCTTGGAAATGGGCTACCCACTTTATGGCCATGATTTGAACGATGAAACCTCGCCGATTGAGGCCAATATTGGTTGGATTATCAATAAAGGTCATACGGGTTTTGTGGGTGAGCAGCGTATCCTGGCCGAAAAAGAGCAAGGCCCAAGCCGCAAACGCGTAGCAATTAAATTATTGGATAAAGGGGTGGCGCGTGAGGGTGCCATTTTGCAAGACGTGCAAGGCAACCTGCTTGGCGCGCTTACCAGTGGTGGCGTTTCCCCCAGCCTTAGTTTGCCGATTGGCCAAGCCTATGTTCCAGCTGCACTGGCCGCAGAAGGGACCAAGCTGCAAGTGGTGGTGCGTGACCGCGTGATTCCTGCCGAAGTTTGTGGGCTTGCATTTATGCCAGCAAAGACTAAAACGACCAAAAAAGTAGCCTAATTTTTCTTACCATTGAGACGGAGACCAATATGTCCTACGAAATTCCAGCTGAACTAAAATATACCAAAGACCATGAATGGGTGCGCATTGAAGGCGATATTGCCGTGGTGGGCATTGATGATTATGCGCAAAAAGCCTTAGGTGATTTGGTATATGTGGAATTGCCAGCGGTTGGCAAAGTCTTCGCTGCAGGTGATGACATGGCAGTCGTTGAGTCTTTCAAAACGGCGAGCGATGTCTATGCGCCGTTGTCGGGTGAAATTGTGGCGATTAATGACACTGTGACTGCCACCCCAGAAACCATTAACGGTGGGCCATATGGTGATGGTTGGTTGGTGAAAATTAAATTTTCAGACGCAGGCGAGGTGGCCAATTTGCTCTCCGCAGAAGCCTATGCACCAATGATTGCTGACTAGTTTTATATTATAACTTTTATATATTAGGAAAATCTCATGCGTTTTCTTCCTCATACCGCACAAGAACGTGCTCAGATGCTTGCGGATATCGGCGTTAAGTCGATGGACGATTTATATGATCGTGTGCCTTTGGAAAGCCGTTTAAAACTTGTGATTGATTTGCCCAATCACCAAGGTGAAAAAGAGGTTGAAAAACATTTAACGGCATTGGCGTCTAAAAACCGCGATGCAGCACAAGGCCCTTTTTTTCTTGGTGCTGGTTGTTATCATCATCATATTCCTGCAACGGCTGACTACATCATTCAGCGCTCTGAATTTTTGACCTCTTACACGCCGTATCAGCCAGAAATTTCGCAAGGAACACTTGCCGTTGTGTTTGAATTCCAAAGCATGATTGCAGCGCTTACAGGGCAAGAAATTGCTAATGCGTCCATGTATGATGGCGCAACAGCGGTGACGGAAGCGGCCCTGATGGCTCGTCGTATCACCAAGCGTGATCAGGTTCATGTGTATGGTGCCTTGCACCCTCACTACCGCGAAACGCTGGACACCTACATGGACACGCTGGAAGGCGAAGTGCATGAAGGCCTGCCCACTGAGCTTTCAGCCTGCGTGATTGTACAAGTGCCCGATTTCCA
>JAIXRX010000083.1 GCA_027485005.1 Alphaproteobacteria bacterium | reverse complement strand
GCCACATAGGCGTCAAACACTGGCGTATCTGAAGTGCTGCCTTGGCCAGCGCCAAACTGCCCTGCCAACGCACGCGCACCAAAAGATTTAATGGTGGCACCGAACACGGATTTGCCATGCGCCATCATCTTAAAACCATTATGGTTTGGCGGATTATGCGAGCCCGTAATCATCACGCCTGCGTCCGCTTGCAAATGGTAGGTCGCGAAATAAAGCATCGGCGTTGGACCGCGCCCAATGCGCAAAACCTGTGCGCCACCATCTTTCAAACCATTAGTCAGAGCGGCTTCTAATACAGGAGAGCTCAAGCGGCCATCATAGCCCACACAAATTTTTGGGTTGGGCGTGGTTTCCCCCACATAGCCTGCAAAGACGCGCCCAAGTGCATACGCATCCGCTTCTGAAAGTGTCTCTTCCATCACGCCACGAATGTCATATTCACGCAAAATGCTTGGGTGAAACGCGTAGCTTTCTTGGTTTTTGAGTGCGGCCTGCATAGGTTTAAGACTCCTGCTTCAGATAGATTAAATCGCGGTCAACTTGTTTGCCAACGGGATATGGATAGTCGCCGATTTCGACAAAACCATAGCGATGATAAAAATTTTGTGCGCGCAAATTATGCTCCCATACGCCGAGTAAAAAGCGCTTGGTGCCTTTGGCGCGCATGGCTTCCAGCGCCGCGTCCATCAATAATTTTCCATAGCCTTTACCGTGGGCGGCTTTCACCACATAAAGCTCATAGAGTTCATAATCAGCGGCGGTTTTCTCGATTGGCAATTTGCATTCGCCGATTTTGGCATAACCAAGCGTCTGGTCGCCCTCTTCCAACAGCAAAAATTCTACGCCCTCTTGCATTTCCTGCGCTTGCTTTTCTGGGTAGTAACGCTGCGGAAGAAACGCCGCTAAATCGTCTGGTTGGTGGCTATGGCCAAAGGTTTCCACAAAAGTCTGGCAGCCAAGTGTGGACAGCATAGCGGCATCATCTATCGTCGCTAAACGTAGCTGCGGTTGGACAGAAAACATGGCAGCACTAGGCATGTTGAATCTCCACGTCCAAGCCAATATCAATCGCATGAACGGAATGAGTGATGCGGCCAACGGAAATGAAATCCACGCCTGTTTGCGCAACCGACGGCACGCGGGAAAGCGTCATGTTTCCAGACGCTTCCAGCGGGAATTTCCCTGCCACTATCTGCACGGCGTCACGCATCTCGTCATTGCTCATATTATCCAAAAGTACGCGTGAAATGCCTTCGCATAACAACGCTTCTTTCAGTTGCGCCAACGTGTCGCATTCCAAAATAATCGGCAGATGTTTGGCGTTGTTTTGCACCGCTTGTGCAACGGCCTTCGCAATGCCACCTGATAGCGCCACATGATTATCTTTGATCATAATCGCGTCGAACAAACCCATGCGGTGGTTTTGACCGCCGCCGCAGCGCACCGCATATTTATCAAGCACTCGCAAACCCGGCATGGTTTTGCGGGTATCGAGAATAACCGCTCCTGTGCCCGCCACCGCGTCCACAAATCCGCGTGTGTGGGTAGCAATCGCGCACATGCGCTGCATGAGGTTTAAGGCCGTGCGCTCGGCCGTGAGGATGGCACGGGCGTTGCCCTGCACGCGCAACAACGCATTACCAGCACAGACTGGCGCGCCTTCGGCATAAAGTATCTCTATTGTTGCGTTTACATCCAGTGTTTGAAAAACCTTGGCAGCAATCGGGGCACCCGCCATGACCATGGCTTGGCGATTACGCATGGTGAGTGTGGCGGTGGCATTGGCGGGAATTAGCGCTTCAGAGGTCGCGTCCCCTGCCCCAATATCTTCTGCGAGCGCGGCGGCAATAATGCGCGCAACCTCAGCATCATCTGGCAGTGGAATCTGGCCTTGCGGGAGCGCACACTCAGCCATTGCTGGTTCCACTATTTGTTAGGCCACTGCTGGCAATGTTGGCCGACATTTCAAGCATTTTGTCTAGCGGGCGTTTGGCGGCGATGCGTGTTGCTTCATCCATCAGCAATTCACCCGTGCCGTCTCGCAAACAAAGATACAGTTTTTCTAATGTATTGAGCTTCATGTATGGGCAGTTATTGCAGGTGGCACAGGCGCCGTAGGTTCCCGGAACATCATAAAACGTGCTGCCAGCGCTGCGTTTGCGCATTTGGTGCAGAATACCTGGCTCGGTGAGCACGATAAATTCTTGGCCTGCATGTTCTTCCGTATATTTAAGCAATGAGGAGGTGGAGCCAATATGATGCGCGTATGAAAGCAGATTTTCTGGGCATTCTGGATGCGCAATAATTTTAGCCTGCGGATGGCGCGTTTTGAGATTTACCAATTCGCGCTCGGAGAATTGTTCATGCACCATGCAGCTACCGTTCCAGAGCAACATCTCGCGGCCCGTTTTACGCATGAGGTAGCCACCAAGATATTTGTCCGGCGCAAAAATAATCGGTTGGTCTTTGGGGATTTGCGCGAGAATCGCCTCTGCATTCGAAGAAGTCACGATAATGTCCGTATGCGCTTTGACGGCGGCGGAACAATTAATGTAGGTGAGTGAAAGATGATCCGGATGCTCCGCGCGGAATTTAGCAAAGGCTTCAGGTGGGCAGGAATCTTCCAGTGAACAACCAGCGTTCATGTCTGGCACGAGCACCGTTTTTTGTGGGCTCAGGATTTTTGCAACTTCCGCCATAAAACGCACGCCGCAGAACACAATCACGTCCGCGTCCGTCGCGGCGGCTTTGCGCGAGAGATCCAGCGAATCACCAATAAAATCGGCAACGTCTTGAATATCATCATCTTGATAATAATGCGCGAGAATGACCGCGTTACGCTCGCGCTTTAAGCGGGCAATTTCATCGAGCAAAGCAGCATTGGTGGGGATAGGCGTTGTCATGATTTTCTGGCCGATATTATAGGTTTTTATTAAGGCTATGCTTATTCAAAACCACTGAAAAAAGCCAGCAAAATTAGCCTCTTTGGGCCAGTATTTCCGCTGCCACCTCGGCTGCTTGCCCGCGCAATTCTGGCACTGCTGTGGTTTCTAAGCGCTCGCCTATCAAGAGCGAACCCATGGCATAAACAGGAGGAAAACCAGCACCAGACGCAAGGTAGCCCTGTGTTTGCAGCCCTGCCCCCGTGGGGTGGCGCGTGATAATCTGATGGCTTAAAAGCGTGTTCAAACAGGCAGGGAGCGTGGTATAGCTTGGGCCAATGCATTGAAAAGTCACACCAACATCCAGCAAGCGTTGCCCTTCAGGTGTTTTGAGACTGGCTTTGCCCCCCTCGATACCTTTAAAGCTCCCTTGCATATATTCAATTTTCCCAGAGGTGAGCGCGCTTTCCAACGCCCCCGATATCTCTATGGCCATACGGTGACGATAAATGTTCCACACCCCAAAACAGCGCTGAAAGAATTTCTTGCGCTGAGCCACTGGCCATGCCTGCCAAATGCTTTGCAGATGCGGGCGCAAACTATCAATCACCACACGCCAATCGTGCGCAGGAGTTTCTGTTTGCTCAATCCATTGCCGCACTTGCCACCACACGCGTGACAAAGGCCATGTACTTAATGACCGCACTTGTTCTTGCGTGAGTGGCTTGGCAGCCAGTGGCAAAGGCGTATGGGCTTGAGGAAAACGCCCATGCCGCGAAATGGCATAAATACGCCCCTGATAGCCAGACTTTAGGAGGCTCATCATCGTATCCACCGCGGTGAGGCCTGTGCCTATCACCGCCACTGCCGCATGTTGATGGACTTCAGAAAAATCATAAAGCCATGGCTTTACAATTAATGATGTGTCTTCCGACACTTCTGAAAATAAACTGCCGGTGGCGAGCAATAATTGTGCTGTTTTTAGCGTTTGGTTATTTGACAAAACAACAGTGCTATGGGTGTTTTGCGCATGGATATCGGACAGATTAGCCTGAATATATTCGATAGTATG
>JAIXRX010000069.1 GCA_027485005.1 Alphaproteobacteria bacterium | reverse complement strand
TGCCACTCAATTCCCCCGTGGGAGTGGACGACGTGTTTAACGCGATTGTGCTGGAAGGCACCGCCGTTGGCCGTGTGACGCTGGAAGGCCGTGGCGCAGGCGCTGGCCCAACGGCTTCTTCCGTTGTCAGCGATTTGCTGGATATTGCCCGTAGCCATCATATGCCAACCTTCCATCTGCCGATGGCGGATTTGGCCAACCTGCCATTTGCGCCGATGGGCAGCTTGCAAACGGCGTATTATTTGCGTATGCAGGTGCTAGATCAACCGGGGGTGCTCGCGCAGATTACAGGGATTTTAAGTGAACAAAAAATCTCGGTCGAATCCTTGTTGCAGCGCGGCCAGAAAAAAGAAGGAAAAGTGCCGGTCGTGATTACGACACATCAAACGACCGAACGCGCCATGTTAAGTGCGATTGAAAAAATGAAACAACTCGATGCGGTAACAGAGCCGCCTCAACTTATCCGAATGGAGATTAATGCATGAACACGAATAAAGTTGTCCAACCGTTGAACCCTGAAGAACAAAACTGGTTTATGGACCGCAATTTTGCGCTCGAAGCGGTGCGTGTGACGGAATCGGCTGCGCTTGCGGCTTCGCGCTGGATGGGCCGTGGAGACGAAAAAGCCGCTGACCGCGCTGCGGTAAACGCGATGCGTGAAGCGCTGAATGGCCTCAACATCAGCGGCACAGTGGTGATTGGTGAAGGCGAGCGCGACAAAGCGCCGATGTTGTACATCGGTGAAAAAGTGGGCAGCACCATGGGTCCACAAGTGGACATTGCGCTTGATCCCCTCGAAGGTACTACCATTTGCGCCAAAGGTGGCAGCAATGCGATGGCGGTGATTGCGATTGCCGAGCAAGATGGTTTCTTGCATGCGCCAGATGTTTATATGCAAAAAATTGCGGTGGGCCCAGGCCTTCCAGAAAATGTGGTGGAGTTGGATAACAGCATTCAAACCAATCTTCAAAATCTTGCGAAAGCCAAAGATTGTGACGTGGGTGATTTGGTGGTGTGCATTTTGGATCGTGACCGCCACGAAGAAATTATTGCTAAAACGCGTGAAGCGGGTGCGCGCATTCAGTTGATTATGGATGGTGACGTGGCGGGCGTGATTGCGACTGCCCGCGCGGATACTGGCGTGGACATGTATGTGGGCACGGGTGGTGCACCAGAAGGTGTTCTAGCTGCCGCAGCACTGCGTTGCATCGGTGGACAAATGTTTGGCCGCTTATTGTTTAGCGACGATGAACAACGCACCCGCGCGACCCGCATGGGTATTGCCGATCTCAACCATATCTTCACGCGTGATGAAATGGCGCGTGGCGATGTGATGTTTGCAGCAACTGGCGTGACAGATGGCACGATGTTGCAAGGCGTTCGTCGTTTCCATGGTGGTGCACGCACTCATTCAATCTTGATGCGCTCTAAAACCGGTACGGTGCGTGAAGTGCATGCGGAACATAATTTCGACCGCAAAACCTGGGTAGATATACATTCCTAAGCATTTGTCCCCGCTATCGCGCGGGACGGCGCTCACATGAAGCGGGCGTTAGGATTTTGATTTTTTCTTACGAGAGGGCTTCGTCGATTTTTTCGACGAGGCCTTTTTCTTAGCCGTTTTCACAGCGGGCTTCGTTGGGATTGGTGCAGGGTTGTTTGCAGCTTCGCTTGTGCGTTCACTCGCGCGCAGTGCTTTAACATACTGATTGTGCTGTTCGAGATTGTTTGAGAATTGGTGATGACCTTCGGGGTCGGCCACAAAATACATGTCGTTGGTTGAGGCAGGGTTGAGCGTGGCTTGCAGCGCGGCTTTGCCAGGGTTGCAAATCGGCGTCGGCGGCAGCCCAGCCACGGTATAGGTATTGTAAGCATCAGGCGTTGTCAGGTCGGTTTTGCTGATGGGGCGTTCGAGTTTATATCGCCCTTTGGTCACCGCATAAATCACCGTGGGGTCGGCTTGCAGCATCATGCCTTGACGCAGGCGATTGTGGAACACGGCAGCAATGCGTTCGCGTTCACCATGACGCCCTGTTTCTTTTTCCACAATGGATGCCAGAATCAACGCTTGCTCAGGCGTTTGAATGGCAAGGTTAGTGCTACGGTTTTGCCAGAGTGAGGAGAGAAGCGTTTGTTGCGCTTTTTGCATACGCGCCAGCACCGCGCCGCGCTCTTCGCCGCGTTCAAATTGGTAGGTTTCTGGAAGAATGCTTCCTTCTTTGGCGGCAGGCACTGCGCCCACCAGCAGTGGCTCCCGCGCAAGCGCTTCTTGTGCTTCGCGCGTTGTCCAACCTTCGGGAATGGTCATGTTGTGCACCACTACATCGCCGCGGTGCATTTTCTCAATCACCTGCAGCATCGAAAGGCGCGGTTCAAACGCATATTCGCCTGCTTTAAGTGTGATGCCACGTTGCAGTAAGCGTGTTTGTAGCAAGAAAGGGTAGGGGGATGAAATAATGCCTTCATTAGCTAGTGTTTGCGCAATTGCTCGTGAACCCATGCCGCGCTCAATCATCACGGATTTAGGCATGCTTAAAGGTCCTTGCTGAGAGGCAGAAAAGAGCAGATAGCCAAAACCAGCTAGTGCCACCACACAGAGCAGCAAAAAACATTTGAGAAATAATTTCATGAATTAAACGCGTTTAAAAACGACAGAGGCGTTCGTGCCACCAAAACCAAACGAGTTAGACAGAGCGACGTCCACTTTGCGTTTTTTTGCTACATGCGGAACAAGATCAATGTCGCAACCGTCGGAAGGATCGTCCAGATTAAGCGTTGGTGGCACAATATTGTCGCGGATCGCGAGAATTGAGAAGATGCCTTCAACGCTGCCAGCACCACCTAGCAAATGGCCGATGGCCGATTTGGTGGAGGACATGGAAAGTTTGTAAGCGGCCTCACCAAACAAACGCTTCACTGCGCCAAGTTCAATCTCGTCTCCTTTAGGGGTCGAAGTGCCATGGGCATTGATATAGTCCACGTCATTGACGGTAAGGCCAGCGCGTTTAAGAGCCATTTCCATCGAGCGATAGCCGCCGTCACCATTGTCCGCAGGAGCGGTAATGTGATAGGCGTCACCTGAAAGGCCGTAACCGACCACTTCAGCATAAATTTTTGCACCACGTTTTTTGGCGTGCTCATATTCTTCAAGAACCACCATGCCAGCACCTTCACCCATCACAAAGCCGTCGCGGCCTTTGTCCCATGGGCGGGACGCTTTTTCAGGGGTGTCATTGTA
>JAIXRX010000138.1 GCA_027485005.1 Alphaproteobacteria bacterium | reverse complement strand
CCGATGATGGCGAGCAAGCCGCCCAAGCCCATGATGCCCATGGCGACTTTGACGGCGGCTGGCATGGCGTCTAGGCCGCCCGGCGTTTTGCGTAACACACCATAACCGCCCGACCATGCAAGGCCGCCCACATGCATAAGCTGCCCAACGGCATAGAGCCACAGCTGCACCTGCGCCAAGCGTGAGTGCGCGTCAAACGCTGCACCAAATTGTTGCAATAGGGCATAGACCGCGCCCATGGTCGCTAGCGTCACCGCCACAATCGCGCCGTGGTAATGCGCGGGAATGGTCACGTTTGCACCGGCAATCGCAAAGCCCAAACCACCACCAAAACCAAAAAGCAGTATCGACACCAGCAGGCCTGTCCATGCCACGAGATGGCGGGCAAATGTATCGAGTTTTAGCCCCATGGTCACGAGCAAAATGACCGCCATTAAACCGCTTGCAATACCGCCATAATGGCGCATATGGTCAGTAAAATAGCTGGTGAATTCAGCGTCTATCACGGGGAATTTGGCAAAAGCCAGCAAGCCAAGCGTTGCCGCGGCAAGATTTAGCCACAATAAGCTACGCATGAAGCGATGTTCAACCAGCGTGCTCCAACCCAGTGCTGCCGCCAATATCAACCAGCAGACCATCACCAGTTGGGTATATAAAAACTGCAGAATATGGCCACTGGCCCAGAAGAGTTGCTCGAAGAAAATCTCTTTGCCAAATTGCGCCTGCACCTGAGGTGCGGTAAGGATTTGCGCGACCATGGCCAATAGCAATACCCCGCCCATGCTGTGTGCGGCCACTTGCATCGTCGCAAAAGGCACGCCGAAAATATGGGTGGGTTTTTGTGGTGCAGCCGGCAGCCAGAAATGCAAGAAGCTGAGCAAAATGGCAATGCCCACCCCCGCGAATAACAGCCCAAGCCCTAGGTAAAAGACGGGGTTGGCCAGTACCGGTACATAGTTGGATTTAATGACTTCCGCAGGTGTGGCCCATGGGGCGAGCGCCATGCACAAAGCACTGGCCGCAATGCACAGCCACACGGCGCGCTGGCTATATTGCAGCAACCAATGCTGCGTACTGCGCGCAAACACCTGCACCATCAAAAGCAAGCTCATACCAATAAACCACACCAACACCGACAAATCGACATGTGCGACAAGCGCCACCGAGAAAAAGTTTTTTACGCCCAGAAAATTACCCTGAAACACAGGCGCACGGCCAAGTACCAGCAGAATAGAATATATCCCTGCCACGCCCAGTGAAAGGACTGCAAGCCACAACCATTCACGCGCCATTTTGGTCGTGTATTTTTCTTGAACTTCAGAAGTGTTTTGCACTGGAATTTCTCCAAAAAATGTTTATGAATGCGCACATGTCTAACACAGCCCAAATATCAAAATCCAGCGCTGAATTAGCCACTGCCCGCGCCCCGCGCGCAGTACGTTGGTGGTTGGTGATCTGCATGTGTATGGTGGCGTGCATGGTACTGGTGGGTGGCCTAACACGTTTGACAGAATCTGGCCTTTCGATGGTGGAATGGAAGCCACTGCATATTCTCCCCCCCATGAATGTAGAACAATGGCAGGAAGAATTTAGCAAATACCAAACCTCGCCTGAATATCTGAAGAAAAATCATGGCATGAGCCTGAGCGAGTTTAAGGGTATTTTCTGGCTGGAATATCTGCATCGTTTGCTGGGGCGCAGTGTGGGCGTGGTGTTTTTCCTCCCGTGGCTATTTTTTGTGTGGCGCGGCATGCTGACAGGTGCTTTGCGTTGGAAAACATTGGGCATTTTTGCTCTTGGCGGGTTGCAAGGCCTCATTGGTTGGGTGATGGTGAAAAGCGGTTTACAAAACAACCCTTGGGTGAGCCCTGTGAAGCTGGCAATGCATCTTTCCATGGCCTTTCTCATTTTTAACCTGCTGCTCTGGCAATGGCTGAACGTTAGGCCAATTACCCCGCAACGTAACTTCTTGCATCGGGTCTATTGTAAGCGTTGGGTTGTGTTCATTATTGCCTTGCTAGCCTGTCAGATTGTAATGGGAGCGTTTGTGGCGGGAATGGACGCTGGGCTAGCTTATGACACCTTCCCCACCATGAATGGACAATGGATACCAGACGGATTGCTGTCTATACAGCCATGGTGGCACAATGTGGTAGAAAACCCGACTATGCTACAGTTTAATCACCGTTTGGGCGCCTATATCCTTACCGTTTTAATTCTTCTGGTCTGGAGCATGATGAACAGCCACCACAAAAAACATGCATTCGGGCTGACATTTACTTGGATTCCAGTGATTTTTGCGCTACAATTTGGCCTTGGAGTAGCAACGGTTATCTGGCACGTTCCTATCGTTCTTGCGAGCGCCCATCAAATGGTGGCACTTGCGTTACTAGCGGTTTGGGTCGCGTTGCTGCATCGCTTGAGCTAAATCAATAATACGCATAAAAATTCTGCTAAAAAGACACAAAGAACGACGACTAAATGTCGCATTTTTTTGAGAGACAAGATGAGCATTTCTAAGGCGTACCGCCCGTATTTTGACCGTGCTTTACAAAAAATTAAAGCAGAAGGTCGCTACCGTGTCTTTCATGATTTAGAAAGACGCGTCGGAGAATTTCCCACCGCTCACAGCTATGCCACTGGCAAAGACGTTACCATTTGGTGCGGGAATGATTATTTGGGTATGGGGCAACACCCCGTGGTGTTGGACGCCATGGAACATGCGCTACACCACACAGGCGCAGGCGCAGGTGGCACAAGAAACATCTCTGGTAACCACCATATCATTGTGGAACTTGAAAATACGTTAGCTAAGCTCCATCAAAAAGAAGCGGCTTTAGTTTTCACCTCTGGCTATGTAGCAAATGAAGCGAGCCTTTCCACTTTGGGTAAATTACTCCCTGGCTGCGTCATTTTCTCAGATGCATGCAACCATGCCTCAATGATTCATGGCATTGGCAATAGCGGCTGTGAGAAACATGTGTTTCGCCATAATGATCTTGAGCATCTGGAAATACTACTGGAAGCGCAACCGCTGGAACGGCCAAAACTGATTGCATTTGAATCGGTTTATTCAATGGACGGAGACATTGGCCATATTAAAGAAATCTGCGCCCTTGCCAGAAAATATAATGCGCTAACTTATTTGGACGAAGTCCATGCCGTCGGCATGTATGGTAAACATGGCGGAGGAGTTGCTGAACGCGATGGCTTAATGGATTTGGTAGATGTCATTCAAGGAACTCTTGGCAAAGCCTTCGGCGTCATGGGCGGTTATGTGGCCAGTTCTGCGCGCTTAATTGACGCGCTGCGCTCTTATGCCCCTGGTTTTATTTTCACTACTTCTTTGCCGCCAGCACTAGCCGCCGGTGCAATTGCCAGTATTACGCATTTAATGGAAAGCAACGTGGAGCGCGAAGGCCAGCAGCGGATTGTTGCTCTTCTCAAACGTCGCTTGAGCCAAGCTGGTATTCCAGTGATATTCACCAACACCCATATCGTGCCAGTGATGGTGGGTGATCCTGTGCGCTGTAAACAAGCCAGTGACATGCTTCTGCGCGACTACGGCATTTATGTCCAAGCGATTAATTTCCCAACGGTACCACGCGGTACCGAGCGCCTTCGTATCACGCCAAGCCCACTCCACACTGAAGCGATGGTCGAACATTTAACGGAATCGCTAGTCAGCGTCTTCCAGCATTTGGAAGTAGAAATGGAAAAGCAAATCGCTGCTTAGAGGTTGAATATTTTTTGAAAGATTGCTTTGGCCGCATTGAAGGCTGCAAAAAATATGTCAGAAAAACGGCCAAGCAAACCAGATATACCATCACGCTTATAAAGCTCCTTGGCTTTACGAAACACAATCAGCGTACTCGTCCTCCGCCAATATTGATAAACTAATTTAATACGCAAAGCAGAAATACCAAGTTCACTAAGTGTTGGTAGCACAATTTTTTGTGTGTATGACTGGCCTGCGGCCCGTGAATAAATATCAATCACAAATCGAGAAAGCTGCGCAAAATATTCGTCTTGCAGGGATTGAAAATGAGCCTGAGCTTGTGGCAATGTCCGTTTTGCATGCGCTATCTGCTCGTCACTATTACCCCATGCAAAACCATAGTTTTTTAATTCTTCCATGCCCAAAATCTCGACCAAATGCGGGTTGGG
Source organism: Alphaproteobacteria bacterium (assembly GCA_027485005.1). Lineage (GTDB taxonomy): Bacteria > Pseudomonadota > Alphaproteobacteria > Rickettsiales > JAIXRX01 > JAIXRX01. The sequence goes on along the minus strand of JAIXRX010000138.1, from coordinate 7,682 downwards.
TAAAAACACCGTTGGGCAACCACAAAGCACTGCGTCCAATGCTAAACTGGTATTTTCATAAGTATAAAATACTTCACTGCGACGGAATAACTCTCCCAATTTTTCCTGCGAAAGCGAATCGGGCAGCGCGCGGGTCACTTCAAACAAGCCATCCGTTATCGGAAACGTTTTAGCACCATGATAATGCTTGTATTTTGATGCAGTGAAGCAACCTCCTTCACGCTTTGCGGTAGGATCTTTGGGAGGATAAAACATATCGCGATTCGATAAAGGCAAAAACAAAATGCGCTCAGGTTGCCCAAAAGAATCCGAAAGTTTTTTAGAGTAGCCCAGCAAATAATCCTCTGCAGGATAAGAGGTATCCCCCCCTAAAAGCCCGATGTAATTCATAATATAACGCACAATTAGCGGCGCTTCCATCGGGTTGCCGCGTACAATCTCAGGATAAATCGTGATGGGCAAACGGCCTTGTTCAAAATGTGCATCCACAACTTCTTGCGTAAGCAAAGGCGTTTTGAGTGCAGGGTGCACAACATTCTTTTCGTAAATCGGCGGATAAATCACGAGGTAGGCTTCATAGCCGAGTACATTCAAATGATGGCACAGCAGGTGCAATACTTTAATGCCTGCTGACATACGGGTGTAAGGTGGCGCCGTAATATAGAAAGGATTGGCACTTGACGGAAAATGAAGCCCTAAATGCCCAATGTCTAAATCAATCAGCGCGCGCTCCACGCTGCCGTCGTGCACGTTGCTCATGAGGCGACCTTACGCGCTGCAATATCCTCAGCAGTTTCTAAAATCTGCTGCTCAAGGCTCATCGGCACCATGTCATAATGCTTCATGAGAGCGCGCATGGTGCTGCCGTCACCTACGTATCGGTTTTCTGGTAACGAGAAATCCGCTTCACGTTGAATCGGGTAGTGACCATTCGCAATCACATCCGCTACTTTTTGGGCAAGTGTTTCTATCTCGACATCTTCCTGTCCTTGCGTGTCAAACACCAACGGTGTCGGTTGTGCCGTATCCAGTAAAACCAACAAACAAAGTTGTAGTAAATCCTTTACATGCACATAAGAACGCACCACCGCGTGTTTGGCATTGATAACCACTGGTACGCCTGATTGTACCTTCACAATAATGTCAGACAGCGCATAAGCGCTCCATTTATTAATACCGGCACCACCAATATTAAAAACACGCGGAACGACCATCCGCGCGCCCACTTCGCTGGCCAGCGCCATAAAACGCTGTTCGTCTGCCACTTTCATCACACCGTATGGATTGGCGGCCATGTCTTGGCTGAGAGTACCGTCTGCCGCATAGACCGCACCTGAGGAAGGATACAATATATGCAAAGGCTTCAATGTTTTGATAGCTTTTTCTACTGTATCACTAATTAATTTATTATCTGCTACAAACGCATCAAATCCCTGCTCACTTACTTTATCTTTGGTGCGAAATGCCATATGCGCCAGTAGCCATTGCCCTGCGGGCTGCGCGGGCAATTCGGAAAGTGGATGTACCTGCACGACTGCACCGCCAGAAAGCGGCATATCATAAGCGAAAGAACCAAATGCTACCACGCGCTGCGCAAAGGCTTCATCGCCTAAAACTTCATGCAGCATATCAAGCAAGGCGCGTCCTATCCAGCCGCTTGCTCCTGTTACCGCAATACGAAATGTAGAAGATTTCAATGCAGTGTCTAACTGTGGTAAAATCATGTTGGCTCGCAATTATTTCTGACCGCGCACTGGCGGCAATAATTTTTCGTCACGAAAATAGCGTAACGCACCAGAGTGAAGCGTTGCTGTCAGCCCTTCGGAAAACATTTCTTTTTCGTCCAGATTTGCAAAGACAGGATGCAATGTTCTAAAATTATCAAGATTATTGAGCATAGCACGCGTAACTTCGTATACCACTTTTTCATCTTGCTCGGCATGTGTCACTAAAGTGGCTTTCACACCAATAGTGGGAACAGCCATAGGATTGCCGGGATACATTCCACCCTGCACAGCCGCCCGCACCAGATATGGGTGTTGCTTAACTAAGGCGCTAATCGTTGCGTCGTCCAAACCAATCAGTCGAACATCGCATTGGCGCACGACACTTTGTAAATTTGCGTTAGGGTGGCCTATCGTCATCATAATTGCATCCACTTCACTATTGCAAAGCATACGCGCTTGATCTTCCCAGCGAAGATGACTGACTTTCTGAAAGTCTGATTTCTTCATTTTTTTTGCGGCAAGCACGGCGTCCAAGGTGCGCCACACGCCAGACTCTTTTGGGCCAATATTCACACGCTTACCGCGCAGATCATCCCATGATTGAATATTAGAGCTGGCGCGAACCATGATAGTAAAAGGTTCGGTATATAAGGAAAAGACTGAGCGCAAGGTTGACTTACTGAGCGTAGGGTTCTGCGTTGCAAAAAACTGCCAGTCTGATTGCACCACCGCAAAGTCTAGCTCTCGCCTATCCAATGCTTCCAAATTATTAACAGACCCTTTAGAGCTAACCGCGTTACAATGAATGCCGTGTTCTTTTTTATTACGATTGACGAGGCGACAAATAGCACCACCTGCGGGGTAATACACCCCCGTTACACCCGCAGTACCGATAGTTACTTCACGATCAGCCGCGTAGGAAGAGGCAGACCACATTGCTGCCATTACCCCTGTTAGAATGACAAGCAAGCATTTATTCACCCGATACTCCCACAACTAAAGCATTTGTTGGTCAATGACCGACAATGTCCAGAAACGCTCGAGTACACCAAGTGTCTCATTGGCTGTTTGCAGTGCTTTAAGCCCTGCATCTTTGGCGTCCAGTGCTTCAACATGCTGTGCAAAAATCACGTCCATTTTTTCACAAAGATGTTTGCCTTTGTCGGAGAGTTTGACACGCACAGAGCGCTTATCATGTGGGTCTGGAAGTTGCAGTACATAGCCACATTCAACCAGTTTTTTAATATTGTAAGAGACGTTAGAGCCTAGATAATAACCACGGGTAGCCAGTTCACCCACTGTCAATACATCGTCATGAATGTTGTACAAAATCATGGTTTGTACGTTGTTAATGTCCGAGATTTTCTGACGTTCCAGTGCCACTTTCACCACATCCAGAAAACGGCGATGCATACGTTCCACCATCAATACGCTCTGCAAATAAGTGCTTTTCATTCATGTCTTCCTTATGCTGTTAATGCTCATGTTTTACCCCCAGCAAGCGCCGATTGGCAAGCTATCTATGCAAAAAACATAAAATAGGCAGGGTAGTTTTTACACATCGTCTGACGATAATGTCACAAAGCGGGTAGGATTTGCCCAGAAATAGAGGCGCACTGTCGTCCCTACCCCTAATTGGCTATCCATCTCAATACGACCATGATGAAGATCCATCAATTTACGGGTGAGGGGCAAACCAAGGCCTGTGCCTTCATATTTTCGATTGAGATCAGAATCGACCTGACCAAAACTTTGGAAGGCCCGTGGGATATCGTCTTTATGCATACCGATACCCGTATCTTGAATCTCAACAATGAATTTCTCTACTTCGACACCCACCGTCGCAATCGGCTGCGTTTTGACACGCACCGTCACACTGCCGCCCGGATCGGTGAATTTCACCGCATTAGAAATGATATTAATGAGCACCTGATTAAAGCGCAAACGATCAGCCATTAGCGGCGGCAAACCACTTGGAATATCGGTTTTTAGAATCACGCCACTTTCGGATGCACGATTGGCTAAAAGTCCCATGCTTTTATTAATCGCTTTTTGAATATCCAGTTCTTCAAACGATAATTTGAGCTTGCCCGCCTCTGCCTTGGAAAGATCCAGAATATCATTGATGATTTCTAACAAATGCGCGCCAGAATCATGAATATCTTTCGCATATTCAACATATTTTTTATTGCCCAACTCGCCAAACAACTGATTTTGTAAAATGGATGAGAAACCAATAATCGCGTTGAGTGGCGTACGTAATTCATGACTAATATTCGCCAGAAAATGTGATTTTGAACGGTTAGCTGTTTCCGCATGGTCGCGCGCCTTGCGTAGCTCATCAAAACTTTGCAGCAGCTCGCGCTCGCGGTTACCGATTTCGGTGAGCATCATATTAAAAGCGTCAATCAATGTATCGATTTCATTGTTGGTACTGGCGCTCGGCGAAACAGTGGCTCGCAAGGAATAATCCTTATCCCGCGAGATACGCCGTGCAACTTTTGCCAGCTCTAAAATCGGACTAGAAATGGTGCTTTGCAAGGACATGGTCATGCCGTAGGCCATGGCAAAAACAGCGAGCAACACGCCCCCCACAATCATTAACTGCCTGCGGATATACTCATTTAATTCATTAAAATTGGATTCGATGTAAATCCAGCCATCCGCTGGTAATTCTGGTGATTTGCTAATGGATTTGAATACGCTGTAAATCTCATTTTCTTCATGCACACGGCCGGTTTCTTGCTGCTCTGGGCAAACAAACCCACCCTTTTTACTTTTGGTATAACGCGCAAAAATGACTGCATTTTTGTCATATAAACATGCAGCCTGCATATCGTTATTTAACATCAACATTTGTTGTAAATTGTTTTGTGCACCATCAAAATCGTGAAATGCCAGCACTGTCATATTGCGCTGACCAATAATCTGGGCGCTGTTTTCCAGCTTTTCAAACAAGTTTTCTTTAAGATTAAAATAGCCAATCACCGAAATAATACAGGCCGCAAAAACCACAGCCAAGCCACTCACCAACATAATGAGCGCACTTAAGCGTATTTTAATGGAGTTATTCTCAAACCAATTTAGCACTGCCATCTCTTCTATTAAATATCGAACCTCCACTATTTCATGGTGGGTATGAAAATTTCCTTAATAAAAAACTAAAATATCGTTACTTTTCCGGTTTTTATTGGCTTGGTGCTAAATAGACGCAAACACGAATGGGCTAGCTAAGAGCTTGAATTTAGTCTATATAGCCTAGCGTTTGCGCTTGAAAAATGCTTGTTAGCGCATAAAAAATCTTGTTTTTTCAATAAGTCATTAAAGGAACGCTATTATGTGCGGGATTGTGGGAATGGTTGGTGCGCGCGCTGTGAGCACTTCGATTTACGAAGGTTTGCAACAGCTTGAATATCGCGGGTACGACTCTTCGGGAATTGCCACCTTGTCGGATGGCAGCATTCACCGTCAGCGCGCGCAAGGCAAATTGATAAACCTAAAAAAACTGCTCGAAGTAACCCCGCTAGTAGGTGATATTGGTATTGGCCACACGCGCTGGGCTACCCACGGCGCACCAAGCGAAATCAACGCCCACCCTCATGCCACCGACCGCGTGGCGGTAGTTCATAATGGTATTATCGAGAATTTTATTGAGCTGCGCGCGCAGCTGACCAAGCAAGGTTACAGCTTTAAAAGCGAGACAGATACCGAAGTGGTGCCCGTCTTGATTACTTCATTTTTAGACGCTGGCCTTGCCCCTAAAGATGCCGTGCAAGAAGCACTACAAAAACTGCATGGCGCGTTTGCCTTGGGCATTCTGATTAAGGATACCCCTACGACCCTTTATGCTGCTCGCCAAGGTGCGCCTTTGGCTTTGGGCGTTGGTAAAGGAGAGATGCTACTCGCGTCTGACGCAATGGCACTGGCGAAAACCACACAAAATATCTGCTATCTAGAAGATGGCGACTGGGCAGTGCTAACCCCACAAAGCTATGACATTTATTTACTGGATGGCACCAGTGTTTCCCGCCCTGTGACCAAAACCGCCTATACGGGTGAGCAAATTGGCAAAGGCAACCACGCCCATTACATGCTCAAGGAAATTTATGAGCAACCCAGCGTGATGGGAGAGGCTCTCAGCCTTTACATCAATGCGACGGACAAAAAAGTGCATCTACCGGATTTACCCTTTGACCTGACCACTATTAAACGTATTTGTTTGGTGGCGTGTGGCACGTCTTTTTATGCGGCAAACGTCGCAAAATACTGGCTGGAAGAGCTGGTGGGGATTCCTGTCGAAGTCGATATTGCCTCGGAATATCGCTATCGCACCCCATATTACGCGCAAGACGGGCTGTTTGTGTGCATCTCTCAGTCGGGTGAAACCGCTGACACATTGGCTGCGTTGCGGATGGCCAAACAAAACAAACAAAATACACTGGCTATTGTGAATGTGGCTGAAAGCACCATGGCGAAAGAAGCGCATGCTAAACTGCTCACCCATGCTGGCCCTGAAATTGGCGTAGCATCCACCAAAGCATTTACTGCGCAAATTACCACCCTTGCCTGCTTGGTTCTGGCACTGGCACAAGCGCGTAAACTCGCTCCAGAAAGCCACATAGCGCATTGTTTGCACGCACTGGCAGAAGCGCCCGCACGCATGCTTGAAGTATTGCACATGGAAGAGACGCTAGCTGCACTTTCTAAACAAATTTTAGTGCCCGCGCGTGATGTGCTTTATATCGGCCGCGGCACCAGCTATCCCATTGCTTTGGAAGGTGCGTTAAAACTCAAGGAAATCTCATACATTCACGCAGAAGCCTATGCGGCTGGTGAATTAAAACATGGGCCGATTGCTTTAATTGATGACTTAGTGCCGATTGTAGCGTTAGCGCCGCAAGATAAATGGTATGACAAAACTGCTTCCAACGTTCAAGAAGCGGCCGCGCGAGGCGGAAAAATTCTACTGATTACCGACCATAAAGGCGCGCAAGAGTTAAAAGATATTGCTACCGCCACCTTAGTCTTGCCCAATATCGACCCGTTTGTTGCTCCGCTTTTATACGCTATTCCGATGCAGCTTTTGGCGTATCACACCGCCGTGGCCAAGGGAACCGACGTGGATCAACCGCGTAACCTTGCTAAATCGGTAACAGTGGAATAAACATAGCGGATGCATGTTCCACATATCAATGTCGAAAAAACCGTTCACCGCTTGGTGTTAGCACTTGCCTTTATTCTGGCGTTTGCTGCGCTTATGTTGGTAGCTTATTGGGCATATACCGCCAATCACCCATTTGACCGCCGCATGTTTTTTATGGCCGCCGCGATTGGTATTTTTGCCCAGTTAGTCGACGGTGCACTGGGGATGGCTTATGGCGTAACTGCCACCACCTTATTACTTTCCAACGGTCTGCCTCCTGCCATTTGTACTGGCGCTGTACATATTGCTGAGATTTTTACGACAGGAGCTTCGGGCCTCAGCCATTTACGCATGGGCAATATTAAAAAAAGCCTGTTCTACAAATTGCTTATTCCTGGATCTTTGGGGGCAATTGCGGGCGTTTATATTTTTACACAAATTGACGGTAAAGAACTTCGGCCTTGGATGTCGGGGTATCTCGCTATTATGGGGCTTTATATTTTTTATAAAGCCTTTCGTATTATTAAAATCAATTCAGACCTTGCCCATAAAGGCGTGATTCCTTTGGCTTTCACAGGCGCATTTGTGGACGCAGTGGGTGGCGGTGGGTGGGGACCAGTCGTTACCACCGGCTTGCTCAGCTCTGGCCATGAGCCCCGCACTACCATTGGCTCGGTGAATTCTGCTGAATTTTTTATTACACTCGTCACCGGCTTTTCGTTCGCGCTTATGGTGGGCGTGTGGCATTGGGAAGTCGTGGCAGGCTTAATTTTGGGTGGGATGATCACCGCACCCATTGCCGCGCGCGTGGT
>JAIXRX010000128.1 GCA_027485005.1 Alphaproteobacteria bacterium | reverse complement strand
TCGCGGTATTCTTTAGCTTGCTCCACCATATCAGCAGGAATAGCAACCCAGTCAAATTTTGCACCAAGCGACTCATCATGCCATACAGCCGCTTCCATGCGCACCAAGTCAATGATGCCCTTGAATTCTTCTTCCGAACCAATCGGCAATTGAATGACCATCGGACGCGCACCTAGACGATCAACAATCATATCAACGCAGCGATAGAAGTTTGCGCCCACACGGTCCATTTTATTCACAAAACAAATACGCGGAACGTTGTACTTATCAGCCTGACGCCACACGGTTTCAGATTGAGGCTCAACACCCGCTACCGAGTCAAATACAGTAACCGCACCATCGAGCACGCGCAAAGACCGCTCTACTTCAATCGTGAAATCAACGTGCCCAGGGGTATCAATGATGTTAATGCGATATTTTTGGTTATCAGCACCCGTCCAGAAGCAAGTGGTTGCAGCAGAAGTAATCGTAATACCGCGCTCTTGCTCTTGCTCCATCCAATCCATGGTTGCCGCACCCTCGTGCACCTCACCGATCTTGTGAGACTTACCCGTGTAGTACAAAACGCGCTCTGTCGTCGTGGTTTTACCCGCATCAATATGCGCCATAATACCAATGTTGCGGTAGCGATTAAGTGGAGTCGTACGAGACATGCTGTAAATTCCTTACCCTCTAAATTTCTTACCAACGATAGTGCGAGAAGGCCTTGTTAGCCTCCGCCATACGATGGGTATCTTCGCGTTTTTTTACCGCAGAACCGCGACCATTCGCCGCATCCAGTAGCTCACCACCCAAACGCTCTGGCATGGTTTTTTCGCCACGCTTGCGCGCAGAAATAATCAACCAACGTAGCGCTAAAGCGAGCTTACGCACTGGACGAACTTCCATAGGAACTTGGTAAGTAGCACCACCCACGCGGCGCGAGCGAACCTCTACTGCAGGGCTAACACTTCGTATAGCGTCATGCATAACCTCAAGAGGCTCTTGACCGGTTTTACCCTTAATAAAGTCAAATGCACCATAAACGATACCCTCAGCCGCTGATTTTTTACCAGCAATCATAAGAATATTCATCAATTTTGCGCAAACCTCATCGCCATATTTGGCATCTGGGTTGATAACGCGTTTAACTGCAGCACGACGACGAGACATGGATAGGATTTCCCACTCTACTAAATGTTAAAATAAATCTATTTCGGACGCTTCGCCCCATACAACGAGCGAGACTGTTTGCGGTTTTTAACGCCCTGAGTATCAAGCGTACCACGAATAATGTGATAGCGAACCCCTGGCAAATCTTTCACACGGCCACCACGAATGAGCACAACCGAGTGCTCTTGCAGGTTATGCCCCTCACCCGGAATATAACCAATTACCTCAAAGCTGTTGGTCAGGCGAATTTTAGCCACTTTACGCAACGCCGAGTTAGGCTTTTTAGGGGTTGTGGTGTACACACGGGTGCAAACGCCACGCTTTTGAGGGCAAGCTTCCATCGCTGGAGCTTTGTTGCGGCGGCTTTGCGGGTCACGCTGTTTGCGGACAAGTTGATTAATCGTAGGCATAACTGTAAGCAATCACCTGCTGAAAGTTGATGGGTCTATATTCGGTAACACCCCGAGCGGAGCCAAATAGGCTATACAAAACAACATGTTGTTAGTTTTTTATGACGTATTCTGCCCTTCAGGGAGGCCGCAACTTAGTGATTCGTTAGCATTCCGTCAAGCCCTATTTACGCGTTTTTGCATGTTTTTTTGCATTCATTTTTACCAACAAAACACAATCTGTGTATAACGTGGCGCAATCTATTGAAAAAATTCTATTTTACTGATTTTTTTGCTTGCCATGATAGGGAGGCTTAAGTTAGTGGTAATCACAACAACATACCACTATATATGGTAGCTATGCACAAGAGGGTAATACGCCGCATTCAGAAGATGCAGCCACGCGAACAGCGCCGGCGCATTGTTTTGCGTATGGGCGAAGGATTTAAGTCGATGAATTTACTGAGCAAAAAACTCTCCGCTCAGTTGCGCGCCTCAGCCCAAGCCCCTCGCACCCCTCCTAAGAATCGCATGAATCGGCTGCGTGTTTCTTGGTTTTGCCTTGGCGTAGCTTCCAGCCTTGCGCTACAAATTCTTCCAAACATCTCCTTCAGCCTGCCAAGCCTTTCTTTGCCGGATATGGCATGGCCAGAAGCCGCTAGCTTGAAAGAAGAAGCAACAGAGCAAGCCTTGGCGCTCCCAGAGGCTGATAAAAAAATAGCTGCCGTCGTGACACCCAAGAAGGCTCCTGCACCTATCATCACTTATCCACTTAAACTAGAATTGGAAGTAGCACGTGGCGATACCTTGTCAGGCGTTCTGAACGAGCAGCACCTTTCAAATAGCGAAGTCAATAATGCGATTACTGCGTTACGTCAGGTGTATAACCCTAAAGATGTTGGCGCAGGCGACACGCTGAGCCTTGCTTTGGACAAAAAAGCCAATGAATCTTTCCCGCATATTACATCGATGCAGATGAAAGATGGCGGCCTGCATGAAATTATGGTGAAGCGCGAAGGCGAAAAGCTGGTGGCGAGCAAAAAAGTGATTCCAACCAAAACAGTCGTGGCACATGCAGGCGGTGTAATATCTAACAGCCTCTATCAAACAGCAACGGATGCGGGCTTGCCAAGCTCCATGCTAGCACCGCTGATTCAGGCTTATAGCTATGATATCGACTTCCAACGTGACATTCGTAGTGGGGATAGTTTTGACGTATTGTTTGAACGCGAACAAACTGCCGAAGGACGCGCCGTAAAATATGGTCATATTCTATATGCCGCCCTTAAGCTGCGTGGCCGCACGGTTGAACTTTATAACTACCAACATAAAGACGGATCCTATGCTTATTATAATGCCAAAGGTGAAAGCGTGAAAAAAGCGCTGTTACGCACCCCCGTCAATGGTGTGCAGATTACCTCTGGTTTCGGTATGCGCCGCCACCCGATTTTGGGCTATTCAAAAATGCATAAAGGTGTGGATTTCGGCGCTGCCACTGGCACACCTATCTATGCATCGGGCGATGGTGTGATTAGCGAGGCTGGCCCGAAAGGCGCTTATGGTAACTTTGTGGAAATCAAACACAACGCCAAGTACTCGACCGCCTATGCGCATATGAGCCGCTTTGGCAAAGGCATTCGCGCCGGTACCCGCGTGAAGCAAGGGCAAGTCATTGGTTATGTGGGCACCACGGGCCGCTCCACTGGCCCACATCTGCATTATGAGCTGCGCGTAGCTGGCGTGCAAGTCAACCCGTCGAAAATTGCGCTGAAAACAGGCAATACACTTGAAGGGCGTGAACTCGCCGCTTTCAAGAAAATGAAGTCTCAGCTTAGCACGCAGCTGGCCAGCATTCCCAAGCTAAGCACACAAGAAGCAAGCCTGAGCAAGTTCAAACAGTAAGCGCGCTCAAGGCTGACTCGGCCTACTGCCCCGTTTAATGCTTTACTGCTGCCTTAATCACCAAGCCATCTTTGCTTTGGCTCACTTCCACCGCATCGCCATCTTTCACCTCGCCTTTCAGCAAAAGATTCGCGAGCGGATTATAGATCTCGCGTTGAATCACCCGCTTAAGTGGGCGCGCACCATACATCGGGTCATAGCCCGTTTCCGCCAGATAATCCTTGGCATCCGCCGTGATATTCAGATGAATATGGCGCTCTTCCAGACGCGCTAAAAGCCCATGCAACTGCACATCGACAATACTGCCTATGTCTTTGCGGCTTAGACGGTTAAACAGCAAAATCTCATCCAAGCGATTAAGAAATTCAGGACGGAAAGTTTGGCGCACCGCGTCCATCACCTTCTCACGCATCCCTTTGGAAATGCTCTCTTCTTTCGATTGCGCCGCAATATGCTCCGCACCAAGATTAGAGGTCAGTACCAGCAGTGTGTTTTTGAAATCGACCGTGCGACCATGGCTGTCCGTCAAGCGGCCATCATCCAGCACTTGCAGCAACACATTGAAGACATCAGGGTGCGCTTTTTCAACTTCATCAAACAAAATCACTTGATACGGACGACGACGAACGGCCTCAGTCAGCACTCCACCTTGGTCATAGCCAACATATCCCGGAGGGGCGCCAAGTAAGCGCGACACTGCATGTTTTTCCATATATTCAGACATATCAATCCGCAGCATCGCTTGTTCATCATCAAACAAAAACTCTGCCAGCGCTTTAGCCAATTCGGTTTTACCCACACCCGTTGGGCCAAGAAACAAGAACGAACCCATCGGGCGGTTCGGGTCTTGCAACCCAGAGCGAGAGCGGCGCACCGCGTTGCTGATCGCTTCCACCGCTTCATGCTGACCAATCACGCGCTTATGCAACAATGACTCCATTTGCAGCAATTTTTCGCGCTCGCCTTCTAACATTTTATCGACCGGAATCCCCGTCCAGCGCGACACCACGGTAGCGATGTCCTGATCGGTGACTTCATGGTTCAAAATCTGACTGGAGTTATCTTGTGTTGCGGCTTTCAGTGCTTTTTCAAGAGACGGAATTTCACCATAAAAAATTTCTGACGCTTTCGCCAAATCACCTTTTTGCTGCGCGCGTTCAAACGCCGCACGCGCTTGCTCCAAGCGCTCTTGCAGCGCTTTACGGCTGTCCATTTGGCCTTTCTCTGCCTGCCATTT
>JAIXRX010000207.1 GCA_027485005.1 Alphaproteobacteria bacterium | reverse complement strand
TTTCCTTTGACCTAAAAGAGAAAGAAATTTTCGGTCTGATTGGATTGAACGGCGCAGGAAAAACGACACTGATTAAAATTATTCTTGACCTTTTGAAGTCTGATAAAGGCGGGGTGACGCTTAATCATCTGCCGACCTCTCACCCGCATTCTCGTCAGCAGTTAGCTTACTTACCTGAGAAATTTCAACCATCTAAATATCTTAAAGGTATGGAATATCTAGAGCTAACCCTTGCGCACTATAATGCAACCTTGGATAAAGAAGAAGCGCGTGCAAAAGCAGCTTCCTTCTCACTTGCACCAGAAAAACTAGATGCGCTGGTCAAGACTTATTCCAAAGGTATGGGACAAAAACTTGGGCTATTAGGCGCGATTATGAGCAAAAGTCAATTACTACTGCTGGACGAGCCAATGAGCGGCCTTGATCCAAGTGCACGCATTCAACTGAAACACACGATGACCTCTTTGCGTGATGAAGGCCGTACCTTGTTTTTCAGCTCTCATATTTTGTCAGACATAGAAGAAATCTGCGACCGCATTGGCGTGATCCATAACGGCATGTTGTTATTTGTGGGCACTCCAAAAGATTTCATGGCACAATATCCCGCTGGTAATCTAGAGCAGTCCTTCCTGCGCGCGATTCAACCAAGTGCACAGGCAGCTTAGAAAATATTAGCGTGAAAACTTGGCTTGCTGTAGGCGCATGCGAATACCAGCGCTGTTTTCAGCCACCTGCAAAACAGCCTCTTCATCTAGAAAACCTTGTTTATAAAGCTCAATTAATGAGCCATCAAAGGTGCGCATCCCGATGTCAGAATTACGTTCCATGATTTCACGGATTTCTGTAACCTTTCCTTCCGAAATGAGACTACGAACCAACCCTTCATTCAGCAAAATCTCAAGTAGTGGAAGGCGACCACGCTGCTTGGTTTCAATCAAACGCTGCGAAAAAATAGCCTTCAAATTCATCGCCAGACTCTGTAACACCTGCCCGTGTTTCTCTTCAGGAAACATAGTAATAATTCGCTCAATGGTTTGATAGGCATTATTGGCATGAACCGTAGCAATACACAAATGTCCTGTTTCGGCAAACTTCATGGCTTGATCCATTGTTTCACGGTCACGCAATTCTCCAATCATCACCACATCGGGGCGTTGGCGTAGCGCATTTTTTAGCGCCGCTTCGTGCGATTGTGTATCCATCCCAACATCGCGCTGCGTAATAATACATTGCTGCGAGCGATGGACAAATTCAATCGGATCTTCAATCGTAATAATATGCCCAGAACCATGCTGGTTACGGTAGCCAATCATTGCTGCAATAGCAGAGGTTTTCCCTGAACCTACAGGCCCTGTCAGCAAAACAAGCCCTCGCTTCTGCATAATCATTTTCTGATAAATATCTGGCAGATGAAGCTCTTCGCAGGTCGGAATTTTAGTTTGAATACGACGCAGTACCATGCCTGGCATGAGTTGTTGACGATAGGCATTAATACGGAAACGCGCTTTGTTACGCCAGTGGAGTGCGGCGTTGCACTCCCATGTCTCTTTATATTCCTGCAAGGCGCGTGCATCCAATATCTGGCGCATCAAATCTTCAATCACTTCACCTGCTAGTGGAGGATGCATCAAAGGCATCAGGCGGTCATTCACACGCAATGTGGGGGGGACATCCACTGAAAAATAAATATCCGATGCATGATGCGTAATCGCCGCGTCGAGCACATCCGAGAGTAAAACGCTAGGATTAGGATGCATGAAATGCCCTGTTCAAAATAGTTTTTCTTGTGTCTTTTCATTCTATTAGCCTAAAAACTTGACTTTTGCACCCATAAAAACTGTGGATAAATGCGTCTTACCCCCGCGATAATCTTGAGAAATCAAATAAAATAGATTAGAATATCCTTATTCTTTGATCAGCCATGTAGGTTTTATTCATGTCGATTTCGCCGCTGCAAGCCTTTAGCAGCCTCTCGAGCCAGTATTCGATCATGCAATCACGTTTGCAACAAATGCAAGCTGCCCAGAAGGGTGCGCTGGACGTCAGAACTATATCCACCAATACCTTGGAAGCTGCGGGTACTCAGGCAGCACTGTCCTCAATCCCCCTACAATTATTTGGGCTGCCAACCGCTAGCCAAACCAATACCGCACGCTTGCCACAAGACCCTGCGCAGATTGCACTAAAAGACGCTCGTTCTCAGCGCACGCAACAAACTGAAGGCCGCGAGAAAACGGAGCAACAAAATCTTTCAGATGAATTCACACGTTTTGAGTCGTTTTTACAGCAGCGCCAACCACAAAATCTCCAATCAAGCCTTGCACCTCAACTATCATTAGACTCACAGTCTTTTTTGCAGATTTTCTCGCAGTCATTGGGGCAAACCGCGCCTGTGGTTTCTAGTACAGCCCCGCGCAATAATGGAGAGGGGCTGCTGGCACGCCAACTTGGCCGTGCTAGCGACGCTCTTCAGCGCAGTTTTGCTGTAGCTGATGAAAATAGCATTGACATTGCGGCCTAAGCCGCTTTGAATTCAATGCTTCATCTCTCAAAGGCATTTTCATTCATGCAACTAATTTCTCTTTCTCCACGTAGCAGCATTGGTATGCTCACGCTTTATAAACGCGAAGTCTGGCGTTTTATGAAGGTATGGAATCAAACCATTCTTGCGCCAGTGATTACCACTTTACTTTTTCTGGCAGTACTTACACTTGCTAGCGGCGGCATAACACGAACAGAACATGGCATTCCTTATCAGCAATTTCTTGCGCCCGGCCTCATTATGATGGCGATTGTACAAAATGCGTTTGCAAATACCTCCACATCTCTCATTCTAGCTAAAGTACAAGGCACGATTATCGATATTCTAATGCCGCCCTTTCGCCCATGGGAACTAACCACTTGCCTTGCGCTCGGTGGTGTTACTCGCGGTCTGTGTGTATGCGTGTCCGTATTTGTAGCCATGTGTTTTGTGATGCCCGTTCAAGTCGCACATCCATTCCTCGCATTTATTTATGTGTTTCTCTCTGCGCTCATGTTGGCACAAATAGGAATTCTTAGCGGTATCTGGGCTAATGGCTTTGACCAAATGTCAGCTATTTCCAACTATATCATCACACCGCTTTCATTTTTATCAGGTACATTTTATTCCATCCAGCATCTGCCGGCGTTCTGGCAACAAGTGAGCCATTACAACCCGTTCTTTTACATGATTGATGGGTTCCGTTACGCCTTCACCAATCAATCAGATGGCAGTATTTCTACGGGTCTGATAGTCTTAACCGCTATCAATATCTTGTTAGCATGCTGGTGCTCGTATCTCTTTGCGCGCGGCACTCGCCTGAAAAACTAAACGGAGTCTATGATGCGCTATTCTATGCTTGCTTTTGCATTATTCATTTCTAGTACAGTTGTGGCCCATGTGGGCGCTGCTGCCGCTGGTGTAGATGAGCATGAAGGACACAAGATGCATCAAGGGAGCACTAGCATCACTGCCAATAAAACGACACTCAACTGGCATGTGATGCCAGCTAATATTGAGCCACACAAACCTACCACCATCACGTTTCATTTGTTTGATGGGGCGCAAAAACCTATCAGCGAAAAAGATTTGAAAGAAGTGCACACGAAAAAACTGCACTTAATGGTGATTGATCCGAGCTTGAGTGATTATCATCACGTGCACCCCGTCCCCACTAAAAATGCTGGGGAATATGAAGTGACATTTACGCCCGCACGCGCAGGAAGTTATCAGTTGTGGTTAGATGCTGAACCTCAAAACGGCCAAGCACAAATTTTACAATCCTCGATTGGAGTAGCGGCTAAAACGCTGGCACCAAATGCTGCCCTCCTTCCTTCACTGCAATCTACAGTGGGTGATTACACTATGAAGCTTGGGTTAATAAAACCGATGCTGGTGGATGATGGAAATTTTGTGGTAACGCGTTTATTTCATAAAGATGGAAAAATAGCCGATAATGTTCTGTTACCGTTGATGGGTGCTTATGCGCATGGCGCATGCTTCTCTGCCAATGGCATGGAACGCCTGCACGTCCACCCTGCAAGTAAAGATCCCGTATCCGAAAAACATCGTGGTAGCGCGAGCCAGCCGCTGCTTATCACACCTACCCAAGAAGGCATGTATAAGCTATTTGTACAGGTAAATATCGAAGGCAAAGAACATATTTTTCCATTTGTGCTAAAAGCAGAAAAATACAAACCTTAAACCCCACGACGTAGCGGCGTGTCGCGGTGAACATAGGCGTTAAGCAACAGGCCAATGCCTAACATCATCGCTATCTGCATCGACCCACCATAAGAAATCAGCGGCAATGGTAAACCCACCACGGGCACCATACCCATCACCATCGCAGTATTAATCGTTACATGTAAAAACAGCACCACGCCAATACCTACCGCCACGCAAGAAGCAAAATGACTGCGGGCGCGATTGCCAATGGCCAGGGCCATCCATACCAAGCCAAAATACATGGCCAGCACTAGCAGACTACCAACAAATCCAAACTCTTCCGATATCATTGTGAAAATGAAATCGGTTTGTTTTTCTGGCAAGAAATCAAGCTGGCCTTGTGAACCATCCATGTAACCTTTGCCAAAAAATCCGCCCGAACCAATCGCAATGGTGGATTGAATAATGTTATAGCCAGCACCCAGCGGGTCTTGCTCTGGGTCAAGGAATGTTAGCACGCGCTGCTTTTGATAATCATGTAATAAATTCCACAGCACTGGCAAACTCGCAAGCCCCGCCAACACCACTGGCACAATATAACGCCAGCTAAGACCAGAAATAAATACAATGCTCAGACCCATGAGTGTTAGCACAGTAGCCGTCCCCAGATTCGGTTGATGCAAAATTAGTGCGGCGGGCACCCCAATCATCAGCAGCGGAATCAATAGCCATAGCGGACGGTTCACATTTTCTGGTGGCGCAAAATGATAGTAGCGCGCAAGCGCTAAAATTAATCCGAGCTTCATCAGTTCTGAGGGTTGCAAATTCACACTTCCCACCTGCACCCAGCGCTGCGCCCCCATACCGATAAAGCCCGCTACCTCGACCACTAGCAACATACCCACGCCGCCCGCATAAATAAAATAGGCGTAGCGCTGCCAGAATTGAATGGGAATAAAGGCAATAATAATCATCAATACAAACCCAACGGCGAAACGTATCATCTGACGAGATGCCCACGGCTCGAGATGGCCACCCGCTGCTGAAAACATCATCAATACGCCAACCAATGACAAAGCACAGACAAGTGCCAACACCACAGGATTAAGTTGGTGAATCATATCAGAGAGATTACGAACTTTTTTCATACACTATCTCCCAATAATTGGATGCCGCGAATATTGGGGTAAAGCTCTTGGACTTTACGTAATACATCACGCGCCACTGGTGCGGCAGCAGACGCCCCACCGCCACCATGTTCTATCACCACAGATATCGCAAAACGCGGCTTGTCCACGGGAGCATATCCCACAAAAAGAGCGTGATGGCGTAAATGCCAAGGCAGTGTATTTTGGTCTTGGCCCCGCTGCAGGATGCGGCGCACTTGCGCAGTACCAGTTTTGCCACCCATTTCCATGCCAAGTTCTTGAATTCGCTGTGCATACGCTGTGCCCATGGGTTTATTCATCACCGCATCCATACCTAATTTAATCGCGACAAGATGTTCCTGTTTCACAGGGATGGGTTTGTAATCCGGTGCATCATTTTGCAGTGTAAGTTGTGGCGTCACCGCATAACCACCATTGACCAGCCGCGCCACCATCACTGCCAATTGCAGCGGGGTCGTCAGTACGTAGCCTTGACCAATCGCCACGTTAATCGTGTCGCCCCCTTGCCATGGCTGCTTAAAGCGTTTCATTTTCCACGCACTATTTGGCATGGCACCACCTTTTTCTCCCGGCACATTAAGACCCGTCGGTGCACCTAAACCAAACTCTTTTCCTACCTCGGCCAATTTCTCAATGCCAAGGCGCTGACCCACGTTATAAAAATAGGTATCACAGGATTTGGCCAAAGCCTCTTCAAGATTCACGCTGCCATGACCTTCTTCTTTCCAGCAATTAAACCGGTGGCTTCCCATATAATAATGTCCCGGACAGAAGAATCGCGTTTGCGTATTGATAACGCCTGCTTCCAACCCCGCTAACCCTGTCATCATCTTAAAGGTCGAACCGGGAGGATACTGCCCTGTGATAGCCTTGTTCAGCAGCGGATTGCGTTCGTTCTCTTGCAATTCCTTCCAATAATTTGCGCTAATCCCTTCGCTGAATTTATTGGGGTCAAAAGCAGGATTAGACGCAAAGGCAAGTATTTCGCCATTATGCACATCCATCACAATCACGGCGCCACTTTCATCACCCAAACGCTCTACTATAAAACGTTGTAAACGCTCATCCAATGTCAGCGTCACATCTTTCCCAGCCACACTTGGTTTTCTTGATACTTCGCGTAAATGGCTACCATGTACATTCACTTCCACCGAGCGAATCCCAGCTTGACCTTGCAGCACTTCTTCCATGGATTTCTCAATCCCGTTTTTGCCAATTTTGAAGCCAGGCAATTTAAGCAAGGGGCTGTCGGGATTGTCATTTTTTGCAACCGTGGAAACATATCCAACTAAATGTGCTAACATCTGCCCCAATGGATAATCGCGCATCTCCCCCATATCAATCATAGCGCCTGGTAAATTCGGGGTTTGGAATTCTAAAGCCGAAAGCTCTTCCCATGTCAGATAGTCTTTGAGGAGAATGGGCGCACTCCCGCGACGTTTTAATTGATGCTCCGCCTCTTTCAAACGCTGCGTGCTGATTGGCACAAGTTTTTTTAGCTTCTCTAGTACCTCAAGTGGTTCGACCTGCCCATCAATTTGCGGCTCAAAAAGCAAGCGGTGATGTTGACGGCGGCCCGCTAAAATTCTTCCATTCCTGTCTAATAGCTGCCCACGCGGTGGTGGCGTCAGTACCAATTTAATCCGATTTTCTTCCGCCATGGTCTGGTATTCGTTTTTCTTGAAAATCTGTAAATATCCAAGCCGCGCCGTCAAAGTAGCAAAAGCCGCCATGCTCACACCCGCAAGTAACATGGAGCGCCGAGTCAAGCCGTCTTTCTGGCTGGTCTTTACTACCCGCATCCGTCTTATACTCCTTTGCTTTCAAGCCAATCGAGCAGTTTTTGTGCTGCCATATTCCAGACAGGGTAGCATAATAACGTGGTGAGTGCCTGCACAGCCAGCCACCAAGTGTCTGGTTTTTGCCCAAGATACCATGCGCTTATCAGCCACAAGAAACACCACAATACACTAAACCATGCTGAGAAGTTCAACCATAGCAACGCAGGTGCAGCCTCAAGCAGTACCCGACGCCGGCGCATTATCCAGTAGCTTGAAAGAATGGTGAATAAAGGTGTTATGCCTAGCGGCGTATGCATCCATAAATCGATGAGCAAACCGATGGCAAGCTGCCAACTAATTGGCCATAAAGTGGGGCGATGCAACACCCAGAAGAAACTTGCCATCCACCACCACTGCGGCATTAATAACTGCCATGTAGCATCACGCAATACTCCCCACTGCCACAAATAAATCAGCAGTACCAATAACGCAGGAAGAGGAGAAAGCACATATCGCATCATTACTTATTACCACGGTGCAGAATGAAAAACCACCCCCGGCACAGAGGCCACAAACCCCTTCACTTCCGGCTGAATCACCGAGTAAAGCAACGGTTCTCCCTTGGCCGTCATCATGCGGCCACCCGCCGCTTCCATCAAGGCGTGCCCTGCGGCAATATCCCAACTATTGACGGTGCCACGGCGCGCATACACATCCGCCTGTCCGTCCAATATCAAACAAAATTTATAGGCACTTGGGATATTGGTTTGGGTGAGCACAGGATGATGTGCCAACCAGTCAGCAAATGGCGCAGACACGGTGCGCGAACTGGTAAGCACGCGCCAGCCCTGCCCCTCTGTTAGCCCTTGCAATACACATTCGCTGGCATGAGCAAGATTTTCTTCATCCACCACCCATGCGCCTTGGCCTGCCGCCCCGTAATAAATTTTACGAAAAGCTGGCGCAGAAATGGCACCAAAAATAGCTTTTTTCTTATGTATCAACGCCACATTCACCACATAATACGGCTCGCCGCGCAAGAAAGCGCGAGTGCCATCAATCGGGTCAATCAACCAGTAACTATCCTCATCACCTACATTTTCAATTAACGCCTCTTCCGACACGACAGGAATGCCAAAGCCGAGCGCCTGCAAACCCTGCGTCAACTGGGTATGTGCCAGCAAATCTGCTTCTGACACAGGGCTGCCATCCAATTTATGCTGCACTTTAGGTTTCTGCTGTGAAAATTCTCGCACCATGGCGCTCACGCTGGCCAATAAGGGCAAAAGTGATGGCATAAGCGAGGGTAAATCGATGGTTGGCTGCATTCGTCTAACCTTTGAAATTTCTTGCTTTTTCGCATGCATCACGCCATAAATCAACACTACAAATCAATCGCCATTAAGCAGATGGCTTTCGGCGAAGATTTTTTACTCAAAAAACAAAAGAGCTAGAAAATGTCAGACAATTATAAGCAGCGCCTGCAGTCACTTATCCTAGATATCACCCAGCAGCTTCCGGCGGACACCAGCCCCATCTTGCGTGAGTTCGTTCGTCATTACTATGAACGCACCCCGATTATTGATCTTGAGCATTGGGACCCTGCAGAGTCAGCAGCAGCAGCCCAAAAAAGCTATGAATTCATGACGCAACGTGATGACCAGAATCCTAAAATCCGCTTGCTGAATCTGCATGAAAAATCCTCCCGTATAGCGCTTGAAGTGCTTAATAATGACATGCCATTTTTAGTGGACTCCCTCACCGCGGAACTCACGCGCCTTGGTTTCACGATTTATCGCACGATTCATCCTATTTTTAATGTGAAACGTAATGCCAAAGGTGCGCTAGAATCTTTTGTAGCAGCAGAGTCGGTGAAACAAAAAGAAAACCATTATGAATCACTGATTCATTTCCAACTCTCTGCCCTGCCAGATGACATTAGTGCAGAGCAACTGATTGAGAATCTTCAAAACATCCTCCACAGCGTCAAGCTAGTGGTTGATGATTGGGCATTGCTTGTTCAAAAAATCAAAGACACTGAAGAATCGCTAAATAAAGACGTCGCAAAAATACCTGCCGAGGAGCGCAGCGAATGCAAAGCCTTTCTCGAATGGTTGCGTCAAAAGAATTTCGTCTTTCTTGGTGCCATCGAGTATGATTTCTTTGATGCCAAAGGCAATCTTGATCTACAGATTGTGAAAGGCTCTGAGCTTGGTATTTTCCGTATGGAAGATTCCGAACTAAAACCCCAAGGCCTGCAAGCCTTGCCTGCCGACGCCATGCATTTTGCGCTGGTGCCGAACTTAATGGAAATCACCAAATCCAATCGCAAATCCATTGTTCACCGCCCAGTGAATATGGATTATATTGCGATTAAGCGCTTCGATACACAAGGCAAGGTTATTGGTGAATGCCGCTTCCTTGGCCTTTTCACCTCTATTGTATATTACCAAAGTGCTGCGGCCATTCCAGTCATTCGTCAAAAATTTGAACGTATTTTAGAACGTGCGAATTTTGACGCCGCCAGCCATGATGGTAAATCACTCAAAGCCATTCTTGAATTCGCCTCACGCGACGAACTTTTCCAAATTTCAGAGGATGATTTATTTGAATATGCACTTGGCGTACTGTCTTTAGAAGCCCGCCCTGCTGTGCGTTTATTCGTTCGCCGCGATAATTTTGAACGCTTTGTCAGCTGCATGGTGTTTATTCCGCGTGAGCGTTTTAGCACGCAGCTACGCCAAAAAATTCAAACCATTTTGGAAAATGCGTTTGAAGGTACGACCACCTCTTTCTTCACGCAAATGACCGACTCGCCGCTGGCGCGCGCGCATCTCATCATCAAAACCACGCCAGGCAATATTCCTGCTGTACATGTTCGTGATATTGAAGAAGCCATCGCCCATGTGACCAACCAGTGGCAGGATTCCTTGCGCGAATCCTTGGCCTATGCCTTTGGTGCACAAAAAGCAGAGCGCTTAATGCGCGTCTATGGCAACGCTTTCCCTGCATCTTATGTGGACAGCTTCAAACCGCTTAATGCCGTCTATGACATTGAGCGTGTGGAACAAACACTGGAGAGTAACACGGTTGGTTTAGAGCTCTTCAAATCACGCGATTACGACAAAGATTATTTGCATCTTAAAATCTATACACTCCATGAGCAGGCCTCGCTTTCCGACATTCTACCGATGCTTGAAAACTTTGGTTTCCGTGTGTTGGACGAAACGCCATATCGCCTAAAAATTGCGGACCAGAAAACGCCGACTATCTGGATTCGTGATTTCCGTTTGTTGCCACATGATGGCGCGAATATCAATGTCGCCGAAATCAAACAACGCTTTGAAGAAGCACTCGCAAAATGCTGGGCACAAGACATTGAGAATGACGGCTTTAACGCGCTAGTTGTGCGTGCAGGTATTGACTGGCGCCAAGCCACCATGCTGCGTGCTTATGCCAAATATGCCAAGCAAGCCACCTTCCCATACAGCTTAGAAGCTATCATCCGTGCGCTTTCCAACTATCCTAACATTACGCATCAATTGGTACAGTTCTTCCAGCTGCGCTTCCAGCCTGCGCTTGAAGGCAGCCGCGAAGCCTTGGCGAATGACGTGCAATCCACGATCACCAGCCTTCTGAATGACGTAAAAAGCTTGGAAGAAGATCGCATTTTACGTCACATGCTCGAGCTGATTCGTTGCACTTGGCGCACCAACTATTTCCAAACAGACGCACAAGGAAATTACAAATCTTATCTCTCATTTAAGCTTGATTCTTCTAAGGTTCCAGGTTTGCCGTTGCCACGTCCATTTGCTGAGATTTTTGTCTATAGCAATCGCGTGGAAGGCATCCATCTGCGTGGCGGTAAAGTGGCGCGTGGCGGCCTTCGCTGGTCGGACCGTGGCGAAGATTTCCGCACCGAAGTATTGGGCTTAATCAAAGCGCAAATGGTGAAAAATGCGGTCATTGTGCCGGTGGGTTCCAAAGGTGGTTTTGTGCTGAAAAAAGCCCCTGCTCCTTCGGACCGCGACGCGTTTTTGAAAGAAGGCATCGCCTGCTACCAAACCTTCCTGCGCGGCTTGTTGGACATTACCGACAACCTACAAAAAGGTGTGGCGATTCCACCTTCGCAAACTGTGCGATACGACGATAACGATCCATATTTAGTGGTCGCTGCCGACAAAGGCACCGCCACCTTCTCCGATTACGCTAACGCGATTTCTAAAGAATATGGCTTCTGGTTGGGGGATGCATTTGCGTCGGGCGGCTCAGTTGGTTACGACCATAAAGTCATGGGCATCACCGCACGCGGCGCGTGGGTGTCGGTCATGCGTCACTTCCGCGAGATGGGCATTGATACACAAACGCAAGATTTCACCACGGTGGGTATTGGTGATATGGCCGGTGACGTGTTTGGTAACGGCATGTTGCAATCGCCGCATATTAAGCTGGTGGCCGCGTTCAACCATATGCATATTTTCCTCGACCCGAACCCAGACGCTGCCAAAAGTTTTGCGGAACGCGAGCGTATGTTCCACCTCCCGCGCTCTTCATGGGAAGATTATGACGCCAGCCTAATTTCTAAAGGCGGCGGTATTTTTAAGCGTTCGGAAAAAACGATTCCGCTTTCTGCCGAAATCAAACAAGTGCTGGACGTGCAAGCAGAGAGCCTTTCTCCTGACGAATTGATTCAAGCGATTTTAAAAGCGCCGGTTGATTTGTTGTGGAATGGCGGCATCGGCACCTATGTGAAAGCCGAAACCGAAACCCATGAACAAGTGGGCGACCGCACCAACAATGCCCTTCGCATCAATGGTTCTGAACTTCGCTGCAAAGTAATTGGTGAGGGCGGCAACCTTGGCTTTACCCAGCTTGGGCGCATTGAATATGCGCTAAACGGCGGCCGTTTGAACACCGACGCGATTGACAATTCCGCGGGTGTGGATTGCTCGGATCATGAAGTGAATATCAAAATTGCTTTTGGTCAATTGCTAGAAAATGGCGCGCTGACTGAAGAAAAACGCAACCAGATTCTCGCGACGATGACCGACGACGTGGCCTATCTGGTGCTGAAAGACAACCACCTGCAAACCCAAGCACTAAGCGTGGTGCAGCATGAAGGGGTTGGCAATTTAGATGAGCAAGAACGGTTGATTGATGGCTTTGAACGCAGCGGCCATTTGAAACGCAGTGTGGAGTTTTTACCGAGCACCAAAACTATCAGCGACCGCCGCGCCCAAGGCAAAGGCCTTACCCGCCCAGAACTTTCGGTGCTGCTGTCTTACGCAAAAAATGTGCTCTACCCGCAGCTTCTTGAATCTAGCTTGCCAGACGACGCATTCCTTGAGCGCGAGTTGTTCCGCTACTTCCCAAAAACAATGCAAACCGATTTTGCAGAAGCGATTAAAGCGCATCCGCTGCGTCGTGAAATTATTGCTACCATGGTCACCAACAGCGTGGTCAATCGCGGTGGTATCACCTTCATGCATAGCATGATGGAAGATAGCGGCATGAAAGCGGACGACATTGCGCGTGCCTATATTATTACGCGCCATGTATTCGACATTCCAGCCCTATGGAACGACATTGAAAAACTGGACGCCAACACGCCAGCAGCCACGCAAGCTGCCATGTTCCGCCAAGCCAGTATTTTCCTTGAGCGCACCGCCATGTGGTTCTTGCGCAATCTGCCACAACCGATGCAAATTCAAGCCGTGCTTGATACCTATGGCAAAGCCGTGGCGGAATTTATGCAATGCTATACCGACACCATGACACCCAACATGCAAGCGGTGTTTGAAGAAAAATTCACCCGCTTTAAAGGCATGGGCGCCCCCGACGAAATGGCACAACGCATTGCGCGTTTGGAAGCGATTTCCAGTGCGCTCGATGTGGTACAAGTGGCACTGGATTTCAAACGCCCCGTCAAAGATGTGGCAAGAATCTATTTCCAAATCGGCGCGCTCTTGCATTTGGGTTGGATGCGCCGCAGCGCTTCCCGCATGACCCGCATCGAAACCCATTGGGATCGCATGGCCATGCAAACTCTCATCAGCCAATTCTCTGATCATCAGCGTCGTTTGGCGGCGCATTTATTGCACAACATTCCGACCAATGCCGACAGCACCGCCATGATTCAGCAATGGCATGAGAGTGAGCAAGCCGCCGTTGCGCGTTATCTGGCATTTGTGGATGATGTGAAGCGTCAAGCCAATCTCACCTTCCCGATGTTGATGATTAGCATGCGTCATTTGGGAGC
>JAIXRX010000182.1 GCA_027485005.1 Alphaproteobacteria bacterium | reverse complement strand
AAGCTGTGGCAACACTGGTTGTGGGGAGGCTGCGTAATGTCGTCTTTGCTTGAGCTTCCTTGGATGGAATATTGGACCAATTTCGGTTTGCCGATTGTGATGACCGGTTTTAAAATTCTTATTCTGGCCGTGCCACTCATGATCTGCATGGCCTATCTGACCTATGCGGAACGTAAAGTGATTGCAGCAATGCAGCTGCGCAAAGGGCCCAATGTCGTCGGGCCATTTGGTTTGCTGCAACCGTTTGCGGATGCACTTAAACTCATCATGAAAGAAACCATTATCCCCACGCAAGCCAATAAAGTGGTGTTTGTGCTTGCGCCGATGCTGACGTTTATTCTCGCACTGCTGGGTTGGGCGGTTATCCCGATGTCAGCCGATTGGGTGATTGCGGACATCAATGTTGGGATTTTATATCTCTTTGCGATTTCGTCGCTTGGGGTTTACGGCATTATTCTGGCGGGTTGGGCGAGTAACTCGAAATATGCGTTCTTGGGCGCAATTCGTTCTGCCGCGCAAATGGTGTCCTATGAGGTCTCGATTGGTTTAGTGATTGTGACCGTGTTGCTTGCGGTGGGCTCGCTCAACATCAACGCGATTGTGGAAGCGCAGCGTGGCCAATGGTTTGCCTTCACGGGGCTGTTCCCCATGTTTATCGTGTTCTTTATTTCGGCGCTGGCGGAAACCAACCGCCATCCGTTCGATTTGCCAGAAGCAGAGGGCGAGTTGGTGGCAGGCTACAACGTGGAATATTCATCCATGACCTTCGCCTTGTTCTTCCTTGGTGAATATATGAACATGATTCTGATGAGCGGCATGACCGTCACCTTGTTCCTTGGTGGCTGGCTGCCGGTGATCGATCATCCATTGTTGGCGTTTGTGCCGGGCTTTATTTGGTTTGCCGCCAAAACCGCCTTCATCCTGTTCTGCTTTATCTGGATGCGCGCCACCTTGCCGCGCTACCGCTATGACCAGTTGATGCGCTTGGGCTGGAAAATCTTCCTGCCGCTGTCGCTATTGTGGGTGGTGCTCACTTCGGGCTACCTTCTTTATACCAACCAACTTCCCTTGATTGGAGCATAACGCATGTTTGCCACCACTCGTTCTTTTTTGTTGCTGGAAATTTTGCGCGGCCTTTGGCTGACGCTGAAATACATGTTCAAGCGCAAAGTGACTATTAACTACCCGTATGAAAAAGGCCCGCTTAGCCCACGTTTTCGTGGCGAGCATGCGCTGCGCCGCTATGCGAATGGTGAAGAGCGCTGCATTGCCTGCAAATTGTGTGAAGCGATTTGCCCTGCGCAAGCCATTACGATTGAAGCCGAAGTGCGCGCGGACGGTTCACGCCGCACCACCCGTTACGACATTGACATGGTGAAATGCATTTACTGCGGTTTCTGCCAAGAAGCCTGCCCAGTGGACGCGATTGTGGAAGGCCCGAATTTCGAATTCGCGGTCGAAACGCGTGAGGAGCTTTTATACAATAAAGACAAATTACTAAGCAATGGTGACCGTTGGGAAGCTGCGATTGCCGCCAACCTGCGCGCCGACGCGGAATATCGCTAGGAGCAACCCATGGAAATCATGACCGTTTTATTTTACTTCTTCGCGTTTCTCACCGCGCTTTCTGGCTTGCTGGTGATTACCGCGCGCAACCCAGTGTTGTCGGTGTTTTTCTTAATTCTGGCCTTCTTCAATTCAGCCGCGCTCATGCTGCTGATTGGCGCGGAATATATCGCCATGACCCTCGTGATTGTGTATGTGGGCGCGGTGGCGGTGTTGTTCTTGTTTGTGGTGATGATGATGAACATCAATACCGCGGAACTTCGCCAAGGTTTCTTGCGTTATTTGCCACTCGGCATCATTGTCGGCGGCTTGTTGCTTGTGGAGCTTTATTTAGTCATTGAAGTTGCCAAACCATTGGTCGGGCATGAGCAATATATTGGCGCTTTGACTCCAGCAGCGACCGCGGTTACCAACACGCAAGCGCTGGGTTTGATTCTTTACACCCAATATGCCTACGCCTTTCAAGTGTCGGGCTTGGTGTTGCTGGTGGCAATGATTGGTGCGATTGTGCTGACGCTGCGTAAGCGCGAAGGCGTGCGCAAACAAAACATTGCCAAGCAAAATAATCGCAAACGCAGTGATTCCATTGAACTTAAAGACATACCAACAGGCCAAGGGGCTTAAGAGGGGGCATAATCGTGATTGTTTCTGCACAACCATTTTTTGGCAGCATTGGCGTAGAGCATTATGTGCTTTTGTCGAGCCTGCTATTTGTGTTCGGTATTTCGGGCATTTTCCTTAACCGCAAAAACCTCATCACGCTGTTGCTTTCCGTGGAGTTGATGTTGCTGGCGGTGAATATCAATATGGTGGCATTCTCGGTGAATCTGCATGATCTGGTCGGGCAAGTGTTCACGGTGTTCATCCTCACTGTGGCCGCGGCAGAAGCCGCCATCGGGCTTGCTATTCTCGTTGTTTATTATCGCAATCGCGGCTCTATCGCGGTTGAAGACATCAATCAGTTGAAAGGCTAATTTCATGGCAACCTATCTTGTCTTTTTGCCATTACTTGGTGCGTTGATTGCGGGGCTTGGCTGCCGCTTGCTGCCCGCGCGTGTGGCGGAAATCCTCACCAGCAGCTTGTT
>JAIXRX010000019.1 GCA_027485005.1 Alphaproteobacteria bacterium | reverse complement strand
CCACCCGAAGTGTTGGTGAGTGAAATGCGCGCCCACCAAAAATATTTTGCGCTGCATGACACAGGCGGCAAACTCGCGCCACATTTTTTGGCGATTTCTAACCAAGTGGCGACTGACGGTGGCAAAGCCATTGCCGCAGGCAATGCCCGCGTGCTGCGCGCCCGCTTGGCGGACGGCGCGTTTTTCTGGGCGCAAGACCAAAAGAAAAAACTCGACGCATGGGGCGCTGGCCTTACCGATATGACCTATCATGCTAAAATTGGCAGCATGAGCGAACGCGTGACACGCATTGTAGAATTGTCGAAACGCATCGCAGCAGAAATTGGCGCAGACCTTGCAAAAACCGAGCGTGCCGCAGCGCTTTGCAAGAATGATTTAACTACCGGTATGGTCGGTGAATTCCCTGAACTCCAAGGCGTGATGGGCCGTTACTACGCCACCAATCAGGGCGAAGCGCAAGAAGTTGCGGACGCAATTCGTGACCATTACAAACCCGCCGGTGCGAATGATTCCGTGCCCACCGCCCCTGTGAGCATAGCAGTCGCACTGGCAGACAAGCTGGATATTTTGGCCGGCATGTTTGCGATTGGTGAAAAACCAACGGGCTCGAAAGACCCCTTCGCACTGCGCCGCGCGGCTTTGGGTGTGATTCGCATTATTCGCGAAAATAACATTAAACTGCCACTCGCTGCTTTCTTGCCTGAAAAAGATTTGCTGCCTTTCTTCCATGATCGCTTGAAGGTGATGCTGCGCGACGAAGGTGTACGTGCAGATGTAGTGGAAGCCGTGCTTTCCGCTGACGCAGACGACATGCTCGACATTGCCGCCCGCGCCAAAGCTCTGCAAGATTTTGTGAATACGAAAGACGGTGAAAACCTGCTCGCGGGCTATAAACGCGCGGTGAATATTTTAAAAGCCGAAGAGAAAAAAGACAAAATCAGCTTTGGGGTGGATGTGGATGCCAATGCACTAAACGCCACGGAGGCGACTGCTTTGCTAAGCGCCATCACTGCCGCAGAACCCACAGTAAAATCCGCACTAGCCGCCCATGACTACACCGCCGCGATGACCGCACTGGCTGGCCTTCGCGCCCCTGTCGATGCCTTCCTTGAAGGGGTGATGGTGAATGATGCCGATGCCAAGGTGCGCGAGGCACGCTTGAAACTTTTGGCAAAATTGCGCGATTCATTTGGTGCGATTGCTGATTTTTCTGCTGTTCAGTAGTTTTTTACGTTTGCTTCCGTTCGGTTCTACTGAACCTCACATGAAGCTGGCTCAAGGCTGACTCGGCCTGCTGGCCTCGTTTTATCATTTTGCTCACCAAAAACTTTATTTCTCTTACAAAAACCCCAGTTTTTTGCGCCTCAAACCCCATTTTTGGTTTGAAAAAAACTACATTCACGCCTAAACAGCATAGCAGCACGCGCGCGTGGCGCGCCCCACCCTTTTTGTTCAAGGAATGAATATGACCAAATATGTGTATAGCTTTGGTGATGGCGCAGCAGATGGCCGTGGCGAGATGAAAGAATTATTAGGTGGCAAAGGGGCTAACCTTGCGGAAATGTGCAGCCTTGGTCTGCCAGTGCCTCCGGGCTTCACCATCACCACCGACGTGTGCGGGCTGTATTACCAGCAAGAAAAATCATTCACCGACGCGGTGACCAATGAAGTTGAAGCTGCGATTACCGCGCTTGAGAAAAAAACAGGCAAGAAATTCTCAGACGCCGCCAACCCACTGCTCGTTTCGGTACGTTCGGGTGCGCGCGCGTCGATGCCTGGCATGATGGACACGGTGTTGAACCTTGGCCTGAATGACGCGACCGTGGAAGGCATGGCAAAAAATACCAGCAACGCACGCTTTGCATATGATTGCTATCGCCGCTTCATCACCATGTATTCAGACGTGGTGTTGAACCTACCGCATTATCATTTTGAAGAATTGCTCGAGACCAAAAAGCATGAGCGCGGCGTGGTGCTCGATACCGAATTAACCGAAGCGGATCTGAAAGATCTGGTGGTACAATACAAAGAAAAAGTGCAAGCCGAACTTGGCCGCCCCTTCCCTCAAGACGCGAAAGAACAACTGTGGGGCGCAATTCGTGCGGTGTTTGATTCATGGATGAATGCGCGCGCCAATACTTACCGCCGCTTGCATGATATTCCTGCCAGCTGGGGCACAGCCGTGAATGTGCAGTCCATGGTGTTCGGCAATATGGGCGACGATTGCGCCACAGGCGTTGCTTTCACCCGCAATCCTTCCACCGGCGAACGCGCTTATTACGGCGAATTTTTGGTGAATGCTCAAGGTGAAGACGTAGTGGCAGGTATCCGCACCCCACAACCGCTCACCAGCATTTCTCGCCAAAGCAGCCACTCGGAATTGCCAAGCATGGAAGAAGCCATGCCAGACGTGTTTAAGCAGCTCGTCGCCGTGTTCGAAAAACTCGAGCGCCACTACCGCGACATGCAAGACATTGAATTCACCGTGGAACGCAACAAATTATGGATGCTGCAAACCCGCAATGGCAAACGCACTGCCGCTGCCGCGATTCAAATTGCGGTGGACATGGTGGAAGAAAAACTCATCAGCAAAGAAGAAGCAGTGTTGCGCGTGGACCCGATGTCGCTGGATCAATTGCTGCACCCAACCTTGGACCCGAAAGCGACTAAAGAGCTTCTGACCAAAGGCTTGCCTGCCTCTCCGGGTGCTGCTTCGGGCGTGATTGTGCTGGATGCAGAAACTGCGGAAGCCATGGCGAAGAAAGACCAAAAAGTGATTCTGGTGCGCGTGGAAACCAGCCCTGAAGATATTCATGGCATGCACGCCGCCCAAGGCATTCTGACCGCACGCGGCGGAATGACCAGCCACGCGGCCGTGGTGGCACGCGGCATGGGCAAACCATGCGTGTCTGGCGCAGGCGACGTGGTGATTGATTATAAAACTGGCACGCTCAAAATTGGCAAAGTGGCGCTCAAAGCGGGGGACCGCATCACCATTAACGGCACCTCAGGTGAAGTATTTAATGGTGAAGTGCCAACCGTGAAGCCAGAACTTTCAGGCGCGTTCAGCACCTTGATGACTTGGGCGGACGGCTTGCGCAGCATGAATGT